>NZ_JBXWQW010000074.1:0-13144 GCF_059612585.1 Ruegeria sp. YKSF57
CGATCAGGCCGATAATCGGGTCTCGGCGGGATTTTCGCGACTCTCGTGACCGTTGGCTTGCTAAGGCAGTCCGGGTCCACCGACAGGCCACTGCCAATCGCCCGTGATCAGTGCTGAACCGTCTCGGCTATCTGCAGGAAGGCGAAGGGCGGGATTTTGTCGAGTTTCCGGGCGACGTCCATATTGACGACATATGCGAAATCGGTCGCGCTTAGGATCGGGAGGTCCCTCGGGGCGATGCCGTCGCGCAGGATGGTCAGCGCCTGTCGCGCGGCGAGGCGGCCCACATCCTCTTCCCGTGCCGCGATCGACAGAAGCGCGCTGTCGTTGCGCACGAGAACCTCGTAGGGACTGACGATTGCGATGCCATTCTCGACCGCAGACTCTGTGAACAGTGTTCCGTTCTGACGAAGGAACGAAGATGAGGTAAAGCCATTCGACACCGGCTGCGGCCAGTTCGGCCATCCGCGCAGGGATCTGCGCGGGATCTGGCGGCCCCGAGACACCTGGCTGGACCTCGAGCGCAATCAATTCCACGCCAAGTGTCGGGGCGAGCGCGGCAAGTTCGTCGCGCTTGATGACCGAGTTCTCTTCGTTGCTGTTGTAAAGAAGGCCGAGCCGGTCGAACTTGACGTCGTAACTGCGCACGACCTCAATGTTCACGGCCTCGGGAACGCGATTGAAGGTGCCCGCAACATTTTCGCGCCCGCTACGTGCGAAGCTTTCGGCGATACCGGTGCCGAATGGGTCGGCCACCTGAGTGAAGACAACCGGAATATCGGATAGGAACCGCGGGTCGCCGAAATCCTCCAACCGTCCGATCGTTCCCAGCGTTGCACTAGTCCCATGCGTAATGACGAGATCCACCTTGTTGGCCCGTGCCTCTTCAAGCAGCGCCGGCAGGCGCGAAATGTCCTGCTGAAGATCGCGGACGTCCAATTCGACATCATAGCCGCTTTGCGCCAATTCCGATTGTACGCCGTGGCACAGTTCATCGCACCCGTAGTAGAATACCCCGAGAATGACTTTCGTATCTGCCCACGCCGGGACAGAGAAGGAAACATGAAGACAAAAGACCATAGCAAGTTTTGAAACGACAGTTTTCATCGGGTACTTCAGTCGGATCAACAAGAACAGTCACCGGTCAGACCGCTGCGATGTCAAGAAATTCATGCCGCCCATGACGGCGAAAAGGGCACCTCCGGCCATCGTCCACACCGCGATTGCCAGCGTCGCGGCAGCGTGCCCCGTTGCTCCCGAGAGCCAAGCCACAAGGATGAGGCCGACAACACTGCCAAGGCGTTCACCGGTGCGCAGGGCGCCAAGGACGGTTGCAGGTCCGAGCCCGGTGACTTTCGCCTCCGAGAGGCTCAGGGCAAGGGAAACCTGGGTTCCCCGCACCAGCGCGCCGCCCGCGCCGGTGCCGATCATGGCAAGCGCCATGGTCAGCTGGGACGGCGCCGCGGCAATGGGAAGCAAGGAGATTCCGGCAAGGGCCGCTCCGAGGATACAAAGAACCGTGCCGGGCATCCGCAACAGGCCTTCCAGGCGCCCTGCAAGCGGGCTGACTGCCATGACCGTGACGAAGTAGAGCATGAGAATCCGGCCGATTTCGGCTGCCGACGCTCCCTGCGCGTTCAGGGTGAGCGCGGCGAGGTAGGAGACAAAGGCCTGCAAGACCACTGCCCCAGGGATGGCAATTCCGAAAATCAGGGCGGCGAGATGCCCATCAGCCAGAACACGCCATTTCGCGCCTCGGGTCGGTGTGGCGGCCTCTTCCATGTCTATCCGGCCGATGTCGGGCGCAATCAATTTCCAGCTCAGCAGGGCGGATGCCGCAATCAAGGCGGCACTGACCAGAAAGACATTCGATGGCCCCAGTCGGTCGGCCAACACGCCACCCAGCGCCACTCCGGAAAACACGCCGCCAAAGAGGACGAGGCTGAAGATGCCAAGCATTCGATCCCGGTCTGCCTTGGTTGCGACGCTCAGAACATAGTCCTGTGCGGCAAGGGTCACGAGCGCGTAACCGAAACCGGTAACCGCGCGCCAGAGGATGATCTCCTGAGCCGTGCTGGCCGCGAACAGGCCGATATGCGCGGCCAGCGTCGGGATTGCCGCGGCGAAAAAGAGCCCCCTGACCCCGAAGCGCTCGACCAGCACGCGCGCATAGGGCGACATGATCACGATGGCCAACAGGTAACCGGCAAGCGGCAACGAGATCAGGACGGATTGGTTCAGCCATGGCCAAAGATTGTCCGCCGCGCGGGTATAGATCGGCAAAAAAGCCAGCGGTAATTCGTCCGCCGCTGCAAACAGAAAGAGCGCAAGCCGAATGTCGGAAAAGGACGATGTCTCCAGCAGCTTTGGTCCGCCCGGAGAGAGACCGAACCGCCCGCCGACGGACTGGAGAGCGGCGCGGCCCGGTGCGGTGGCGGTCTCGACAGCCTTGGCAAAGGCCCCGTGCAGTGTCTCGGCTCGGTTCGAGACACTGCTCAGGATTGCCTGAACCGAATCCTGTCCGACGACAGCGACCCGCCGAGAGAAATCGCCCGCCGCCTGCATGGCGCTCAGCCTTTGCAGCCGCGCCAATCCGCCTGTCAGAGTGCGTCCGGTGAGCAGCAGCATCACCTCCCACGCAAGCAGGACCGTCACCAGCAGGATCACCGTTTCGTCAAGCAAGACGTCCCGGAACCGTTGCGCGATCAGGCGCGGGTCTATGTCGATGACAACATAGGCGATCTCTTTGCCGTCATGCAGGATCGGATGGCTCCGCACGCCGCGCCGCTCTCTCGGCGGCGCGAGATAGGGGTCGATGCGCTCGCCTGCCTCAATCACGATCCGCCCGGTTGCGATGGCGATGTAGGCCACTTCCGGCAGCCGCTTGAGCATGTCGCCAAAGAACTGGTCCGCCCCGACGATCTCATCGAGGCCTATTCCGCTGTCGAGAGCGTGCTGGACGTTCTCGCTGACGACGGTACCGATCAGGTCGGTTCGCGCAGCGAGTTCAGGCTCGACCGATCTGGTGACGGCACGCATAAGCACCGTGCCCAGCATCATGGCCGAGGCAATGAGCAAGACAATCGTGATCGGCAGAACCTGCGCAAGTATCAGGGTTTTCAACCGGCCAGTTCGCTCCGGTGAAACCTCTTCGGTCTGAGCGGACGGGGACTGGGAAGAGAACGGCCGGCCCTCCGCAGAGGCGGCAATGGCCCGCTGCGCCTCGTCATAGGCCGCCTCGGCGTCGTGCAGGCTCCGCGCCAGACGCGAGAACTCTGCGTCGAGAGCCCCATGTTCTGGCGATCTGTCCGGCGGCACGGCGGACGCAACAGCTTTTCCATGGCTGTAGGTACTCAAAAGCTCCGCCAGTCTGCGCCGCGGTCGGTCGAGAACCAGATAGATCAGAATGAAAGCGAGAGTGGATGTTCCGATCAGGATCACAAGTGCGCTGCGCAACGTGATACGTACAATGTCTTGCGACGCAGTTTCCAGGAGCTCATGCGGATATTCCACGATAACGGCCCCCAATACCGGCCCGTCTTGCGCTCGGCGAATGGAAAAGCCGCTATAAAGCGTGTCCGCGGTCTCGTGCCCCCAGAAGTCGCCGTCCGAAAGCCGCATGGCTGTCAGCACATCCTGTGGCAGTGTTGTGGGTTTCGTTCCCGTGGTATGGGCGACGATGCCACTGGGGTTTATCGCGTGCACCGCCACGATCTTGGGATCAATGTACATGCCACGGGCCACGATGCTGTCGCCATCCCGTAGCATCGATATCGGCAGGCCAAGGTCGAGAACTGGTCGGAACGTCTCTGCCGTCGTCTGGGCTATGACGGCGATGCGCTGGCGCAGCAGTTGGGAGTAGAGCGCGTTGTGCTGCAGGACAATTAGGACAGAGAGCACTGCAAGCGCGATTCCAATCACCAAGGTGGTGACGATCCAACTTCGAAATCGCATTGGCGCCCTTCTGAAGGTTCCGGGGGCGGATCAAACAGCGCAATCTGCCCGTGACAAATCCAAGGATGGCCGATTGAACCAATCATATCAAGGACGCATACGTAAGGACATCTCACGCATGCTCCAGGCCCACGAGCCACGAGGTGCCGCGATGATTTATCAGACTTCGAATGGAGTTCGAGGATCAGTGCGCCCGAGCTTTGCGTCCCGACCAATCCAACACAAATTGCGCCTTGGTAAAAGTTAACCAGAGCCGGAAAGTAGGAATTGGTGCAAAACGCAGTTCACTCCGTTTTTCGCCATTCAATCGGGGCCGTTATGCGCTCAGGTTTTGTAGTAGGTCCGCGGTCCGGACATCGGCGCATTTCTGTCAGATGTCCCCTTCGAGCCCAATGCGGAAGTGCACGGGTTTTGACTTTCGCAGATACAGCGATGAAACAAGTATAGCCGTTAGCTACTAAGCAGCGCGAATAGCGGACGTTCATTCATTTGTCAGCATGATTTCATGCGCTGATGCCCGAGTTGCGGGCGAAATCGCCTGATGCGGTTTTACCGAACTCCGCTGTCGAACGCCCGATAAATTGCGGAACTAGTCGCGGCAGCGCAGCGCAAGGCGCTGCCGACATATTTGGACCCCCTTTTTGTACAGGATGGCTGTCCCCAACGCCGAATAACCAACTATCCGAATTTCTGGTGTTACTTCAGTCAAAGAAGATCAGAAATGTCACCGCTCGTTTTCTAGGCATGGATCGCTTGGCCCAAAATTGATCGACAAATACCGAGGTTGGATGACTCGGTTATTCTCAGGGTGTCCTCATCTATGGGCAACTTATCTGCAAAAACAATGCTCAAAGGCGGTCAATATTTGCGTATTCCAAGTGTTTCACTGGGCCTTTCTCCAAAGTAGTCGAAATACTTGCGGGAAAAGCTTCCTGGCCTTTTTACGCCGTGAGCCCGTAATACGTCTGACACCAGAACATCATGAGGGCTACTGTATGCCAGACATTTTTTTACATGGTTTATTCTAGTCGCATTCAAAAATGCTATTGGCCCCATACCATAGTGCTTGTGAAAAGCATGCCTAAGAAGACGATCACTGACATGAAATTTTTTGCACAGGTCCAAGGCGGTCAGAGGGGCAGAAATATTTGCATGCATGTATTCGATCACTGAGGCGACAAGTTTGTTTTGCTTCTCGTTTGCAATCGTGTGCTCGGATTTGAGCTGAGTTTTTTGCAGCGCTTCGACCAGACAGCGTAGGATTCTTGCCTCGGTGTCCGCTTGTGACAAATGCGATATTGCGCCATGGCATAGCATTTGTATTTGCCGCTGAATAAGCATCGCACCTTCAGGGTTGGTGTGAAGAACTGTCCAAGTCTCGAGATCGATGTCCAATTCACCATAAGACAGAATTTGCATCGCGTTCTGGAGAACCCGCTTGCCGACAATTAGGGCTTCAATTTGGGCACAGCTTTCCGTGCAGTTATGATATTCAATGCCAGTGCCTCTGATGAGAATGTCGCCAAGCTCTAGCTGTCTGCCTTGCCAACGCGTTGCCTGAGAGCGTCTTGTGATAGGAATAATGGTGACGCTGTTTTCGTCAGCGGGCCCCTTTGTCAGGAGCGAAATGTTGGTCTCTGCGACAAACGCTCTCAAGTGAGGCATTTGCGCCACCTCGAGCTTACCCTCAAATGCACCCTTGGACAGCAATGTGAACTCTCCCCGCCAGCCTGGAATCGCATAGCGGAAGTCCTCAAAACGGTTGAGTCTCAGTGTAATGCGCTTCAGTTGGCTCAGATGATCGCCAGCTTCCATTTGTCCGATTTTCCCCACGATGACGGTCCGTATCTTGCCGGAATCGTACAATGGATTGCTCGTCCTGCCTAGCTATAGGCAGTCTTGACCTCCAGCAGCGAGGCAGACGATGAAGTTCACATCAATACCTGGAGCAATCTTCAACGAATTCATAGCGTCAGGTTTGATGCTCATAACACCCGAGTATCGAGCGCTGAAAGCTGTTCAGAAAAGGTCCAGCGATAAAATGGACGCGTTGACCGATTACAAGATGAGCTTTCAGTTCATGACCATCAAGGGTCTTCGCCTCAGGTACTCGGTTGCCGGCAACGAAAGCGGTCCGGCAATACTCTTTCTGAGTCCGCTACCGCAGAGCATTCGTTGCTTCGAACAAATCTGGCCAAGTCTTGCCAAAAAGTTCCGGTTGATTGGGTTCGACCTTCCCGGCTTTGGCCGGAGCGAGGGCGGCCACGAGGTAATGAATACCGAAGCTCAAAGCGAAATCCTGGATCTGTTTGTTCGCGAGCTTGGTATCGCGGATTTCCATCTGGTTGGACCCGACGTTGGCATGCCGGTTGCGCTACACTACGCCATTCATCGTGACCATCGTTTGAAGAGTCTCGTTTTGGGGGACGGACCTTGCGTCACCCCATCGCATAATGGTTCGATCATCGACCGGGCCGTCACTTCACCATTGTGGCGCTTGATATTCAAGATTGGAGGGGCCGGGCCATTCGTGGTTGGCGCCAACAAGCTGGCCTATGTAAACTATTCTCCTAGTGATGACGAGGTAGAGGATTATTTTGCGTCATACCGCGGCAGGATACCTGCGATCATGCAATGGTTCAAAGCCTATCCAGAAATCATTGGCACAATTGAACCAAATCTTCCCGAAATTGATCTGCCGATCCAAATCTTTTGGGGAGAGGATGACAAACTCTTACTCGTGGAAACGGCGTACAAGTTTCAGGAGCGACTAAAAAACGCGAAACTTCGAGTTTTTGAGGAGTGTGGGCATTTCTCATATCAGGATAAGCGAGAAGATTTCGCTCAAATGATCAACGATTGGGTCGATGGTGGCCATGCTGAATAATCGCTGCGCTGAAGTGGCGAAGGCAAAGAATGGACTTGGAGTGCTATGACTAAATCCCTGATTAGAAGCGTAATGGTTGCAACTCTGATGACAGGGGTCATGGGGGCTGCATTTGCCGAAGAGCGGAAGCCCAACATTCTGATAATCACGAGTGATGATACGGGAATCTGGGATCTCAGCTTCAATCACAGAGGTTCAAGAGGTTACAAAACACCGAACATTGATGGTTTGTTCGAAGACAGTATGGCCTTTACGGATTACTATGCCGAGCAATCTTGTACCGCAGGGCGCTCCGCCTTGATCACCGGTCAGGCCACAATTCGAACTGGCCTCGCAAAGGTGGGCCTGCCCGGCGACAAGAATGGAATGAACGAACAGAATCCGACGATAGCCACTGCTTTGAAGGATCAGGGGTATATCACTGCGCAATTTGGAAAGAACCATCTGGGTGATCGCGATGAACACTTGCCAACAATGCACGGGTTCGATCGCTTTTTCGGAATATTGTACCATCTGAATGCGTACAACGAGTTAGAAAACGAAGATTACCCCGGAAATCCAGTTTTCAAGGAAAACCTGGGGCCTCGAAATCCTGTCAGAAGTGTCGCAAACGGTGATGGCACGCAGACCATCGAGGATATGGGCCCTCTGGATCGGGAACGCATGAAGACCTTTGATGATGAGGTGCTTTCCGAGGGCTTTGATTTTCTTGAACTGGCAAAAGAAAGCGACCAACCGTTTTTCCTTTGGATGAACTCTACCAGAATGCACTACCCCACCTATGTGCCTGATGAGTGGAAAGGAGTTTCAGGACAAGGCAAATATGCCGACGGTTTGTTGCAGCATGATGCATGGGTCGGCTCTCTTCTAGGAAAACTGGATGATCTTGGTTTCTCGGAGAATACCATTGTCATCTATCATGCCGACAACGGGCCTCAGACGAGCCTATGGCCTGATGGTGGGATTACTCCCTATCGGAGCGAGAAGTTCACCAATTGGGAAGGTGCATACCGTGTTCCCGGAGCGGTGCGATGGCCAGGCCGCATTCCCTCTGGAACGGTGTCCAACGAGATTATGTCCAATCTTGATTGGTTCCCAACACTGCTGGCAGCCGCAGGCGAAGTAGACATTGTTGAGAAGCTGAGGGAAGGCCATGAGCTAAATGGGAAACCATATCGTGTGCATCTGGATGGCTACAATCAATTGCCTTTGTTGACCGGCGAAACCGAGGAAGGTGCTCGACAGGAGTTCTTCTATTTTACTGACAACGGAGGTGTGGCGGCCATGCGTTTCCGTGATTGGAAGCTGGTCTTTAGCGAGCAACGAGGCACTGCCTTGGGCGCTTGGCAAGAGCCGATGATCCCGCTCAGCTTCCCAAAGCTCTACAACCTCAGAACAGACCCCTTCGAAACGGCAGACTTCAACAGCAACAGCTATGACCAGTGGGCATTTGACAGAACGTTTGTCGGCGCGATCGCTCAAGCCACGGCCAGGAACTTTTTTAGGAGTCTTTTGGAGTTTCCACCGCAACAGGCAGCGTCGTCGTTCAATCCAGAGGTCATCCTGCAGCGTATCCAGTCAAACAACAACTGACGCGAAAATCATGGGCGCGCTCAAATGGTTTGTAAATGCGCCTTATAGGCATCGCACGATCGCAGCAGATTCGAGACGGAGGAATAAAGTATGAGTACTCTTTCTGAGACACAAAGCATGCACCCGTTGGCGACGGGCCATTTGCCGTCGTTTTTTCCTTCAAGCGACGGAAGCGACTTATTGTTCATCCTGGTCGTGGTTGCAATCATTGGAATTTTCGTAGTCGCAGGTGCCGTGTACTTTACACTTCATTCCGTGCCGGAAAATATCGCACATGAAGCTGGCCATGCCCAGTTTCAAGTGGTGGGGATATTGGCACTGCTTGCATTGTTCACGCACAATAATCTGTTTTGGGTGATTGCCTTGGTCATTGCGGCTTTCAAGTTTCCCGACTTCTTGACCCCTATCAAATCCATAGCTCGATCTCTCAATCCGCTGAAATCGATTGCGTCATCTCTTGACGCAATTCAGCTTTCTGTCGCTGCGCCCCGCGGTGAGAAGACTGCCCAGCCCAAAATGGAAAGTGACGGCAATGCTTGAGTTCCTGCTTTGCTCTTTAGTCACAATTTTCCCGGATTACCTGTTTCGCCGTTACTGGCAAGGAAAGAAATGGGGGCAGGAGATAAACCTCTTCTCAGTATGGTACGAGCTGAGATATGGATTGACGACATGTCTGCTTCTTACGCTGGCCTTGATCACCGTAGTTTTCTACTATCACCCATCTGCCACGAATGTCCGTTCGTTCTTTCGGACGGTTACAATTCTCCCGGAAACCGGGGGGCGGGTGTCTGAGGTTTTGGTCGAAAACGGGCAATCTGTAAAAGGTGGCCAGCTTCTTTTCCGCCTGGACAGCGCCAGCCAAGAGGCGGCTGTTCTCGCGGCCAAAACAAGAATTCTGCAAACCGAAGCTTCAATTCCTGTAGCCGAGGCGAACTTGGCGGCTGCCAGTGCAACAGTAGAAATGGCGAAGGCTAATCTGGCGCAAGCAGAATATGACCTAGCCCAGGAAAGAGAACTTGCTGACAAGAATTCCGGCGCAGCTCTCGAACAGCGACTGGTGAGAGCGTCGAATCTGGCTTTGGTGAGGCAGAACGAGTTGGAAGCTGTCGTGGCCAATCAGCTCGCCGCTCAAGAGCGTTTGAAAGAACAAATACCTGCTGAATTGGAGGCTGCAAAAGCGTCCCTGGAACAGGCGGAAGCAGAGCTCGCGAAAACTTACATCTACGCGGGTGTGGATGGTTCAGTCGAGCAGTTCACTTTGCAGGTCGGAGACTATGTCAATCCGATCTTGCGCCCTGCAGGGATCCTGATCCCTGAAAAGTTCTCCAGCAATAAGCGATTCCTAGCCAGTTTCGGCCAGATTTCTGTGCCTGTTATCAAGGTGGGAAGCTACGTCGAAATGTCCTGCCTTTCCAAACCTTTCACTGTAATTCCAATGGTGGTGGTCGATATTCAGGATGTTCTACCCTCGGGGCAGATCAGGCAGGAGGACCGTCTTCTTGATCCGCAGATTGGCCTGTTGCCGGGCAGCCTAACGGTTTTCCTGGAGCCTGTTTATCCTGGCAGTGTCGACGAAGTTTTGACCGGGTCCACGTGTCTGGCGAATGCATACAGCAATCATCATGACGTTCTACACGAAGGTGACGTTGGTTCTGTCGAGCGGGTCTATCTACACGCCGTGGATACGCTGGGGTTGGTGCACGCGATTATTTTGAGAATTCAAGTATTTATGCTCCCGGTGTTTTCTTTGGTCTTGAGTGGCCATTGATTTGGAGCTCATTAGGGAAGTGATCGGAGACCATGGCGAGACATCCAGCGCTGGCGCAACGAACGGCCGCCTCTGGCTTCGGTCATTTTGACCATTTTGAACGACCGCTAACGGGAAATCATGCTGCTCCACCACAACTGGCTCAGAAATTAGGCGGTCGTGCGGAAGTCAATTTCGCTGCATCAGCGACCGGCAGAAGAGTCCCGCGATCTGTGAATTCGAGGAAGCCCGGATTTCGCACTTGCAGCGAATGACCGCAAAGCGGGCTGCGACCGCAGAATCTTGAAGGTGGATCGAAGGTCGGCTCTGGGCCGGTCACGCTTAACAGAGCCGTTCGCCCGGAGGTTTGCATCGTCCGTGAAGCAGACAAATAACTTCAAGACATGACCAAATTTTCTGGCCGGGTTCGCCCGGCCGGAAAATCCACGCCCATTTGCTGCATTCGGCAGGGCGGGAAGGCGGCGGTGGAGGCGCGATTTGACCGTTCCGGAACTGTACAAAATGGCACCTTGCCCTCTGGGATCGGTACAAATTGGACAATTCATCCGGATTCCGTGCCGTCAGTCTCCTTCATCAGCGCTTCAAGCCCGACCCGGTAGTTCGGATAGATCAGCTCGATTCCCAGCTCATCCTTGATCCGATCATTGTGTACCCTCTTGTTTTCCATATAAAAACTGCGGGCCATCGGGGTCATGTCAGCCTCGTCGAACGGCACGGCGGGCGGCAGCGGCAACCCCTGCAACTCAGCAGCATACCCAATCACATCCTGCGGCGGCACCGGCTCATCATCACACACATTGTAAATCGCACCCGGATTTGGGCGTGCCATCGATGCCGCCAGAACCTGTGCGATATCGTCAACGTGTATACGGCTAAATACTTGTTCAGGCTTGATAATTCGCCGCAACCCGCCTTTTCGCAACTTGGAAAATGGTCCCCGCCCCGGCCCATAGATTCCCGCCAGCCGGAAGATGTGCAGAGGCAATCCCGGGATAGCGGACCACTGTTCCTCGGCCATCACCCGCCAGCGCCCGCGCTCGGCGGCCGGTTCCGGTGGCGTGGTTTCATCCACCCATCCACCATCATGATCGCCATAGACCGCCGTCGTCGACAAATAGCCGACCCACTCGAGTTGCCCCGCCCTCGCCACGATCTCATCGCCCAGCGCGGCAAGTACAGGATCACCCGCCGAGGTGGGAGAGGTCGAGATCAGCATGTGAGTCACACCATCAAACGACGGCAAGGAACCCGGCCAAATAGTCGGCTCTGCTCCGGATTTCTGAATTTTATCAACCTGTTCTGTGTTTCGCGTCGTGCCGATAACGCGCCATCCACGGGGGATCAGCAGACGCGACAGCGCCTGAGCAGAATATCCGTGTCCAAAAGAAAGAAGTGTGCCTGTCATGTTACCTTGATGGGCTGCAATGCTGGACGATGCAAGCGCCCGATGGACGCACTTGATTCGAATCTCCGCTTGGGCCTTTCATGGGGCATGAGCAAAAAGACACCCGACCTGCACGCCGCCTATGCGCTGGAAACACCGGAAGACCACAAACGGCTTTATGCCGAATGGGCCGGTGATTATGACGACAGTTTCGCAGCGCTCGAAGATTATCAGCTTCACGTCCAAACCGCCCGCGCCTTTGTTGCGGCCGGGGGGCAAGGTCCGGTACTGGATGTGGGAGCGGGAACCGGACTGTGCGGCGCGGTGCTGGCCGGTTTGGGCGTCGGCCCGATCGATGCCACCGACATAAGCCCCGAGATGCTGGCCGAAGCGATGCGCAAGGACATCTATCGCGATGCCATCGAGGCCGATCTGAACCTGGGTATTCCAGTTCCACGGGAAAGCTATTCCGGCATCGTTTCCTCGGGTACTTTCACGCACGGCCACCTTGGCCCCGAGGCGCTTCCTGCCCTGCTGCGGGTCGCCCGGCGTGGGGCGCAGTTTGCCTTGTCGATCAATGCAAAGCATTATGAAGCAAAAGGTTTTGCTGACATATTACGCGACTTGCAGAACGGACAGATTGAGAACCTGAAACTCAAAGAAGTCCGTATTTACGGAGATCTGGCAGCCGGACCGAACAAGGACGACACCGCCCTTGTCGCCCTGTTCGAAAAGACCTGAGCCGTCTTATTTCCCTTTCCAGACCGGATCGCGCTTTTCGGCGAATGCGCGGGCGCCTTCGAGATTATCCTCGGACGCATAAAGGATATCGACCGTCGCCAGCTGACGTTTGGTGATCCGATTCATGATATCCTGAAACTTGGAATCCTCCGCCTCGCGAACGATCTCTTTTATCGCGGAATAGACCAGCGGCGGGCCGCTTGCGAGAAGGCGCGCCAACTCCCAAGCGCGATCCATCAACTGATCGGGCGGGACAATCTCGTTCACCATCCCCCAACGTTGTGCCTCGGTCGCGTCAAACCAGCGGCCGGTCAAAAGCAACTCCATCGCGATATGATAAGGAATGCGTTTGGGCAATTTCACGCTGGCGGCGTCGGCCACGGTGCCCGACCTGATTTCGGGCAATGCAAAGGTCGCATGATCCGCTGCCACGATCATATCAGCGCTCAACGCCAGTTCCAGACCGCCACCGCAGGCTATTCCGTTCACTGCCGCGATAACGGGCTTGTTCATGTCGCGCAATTCCTGCAAACCGCCAAAGCCGCCGACGCCATAGTCACCATCGACGGCGTCGCCATCGGCTGCGGCCTTCAGATCCCAACCAGGGCAAAAAAACTTCTCGCCACCACCCGTCAGAATGGCCACGCGCAAATCCGGGTCGTCGCGAAAGTCGCGAAATACCTCACCCATAATCCGGCTTGTCTGCAGGTCGATCGCATTCGCCTTGGGGCGGTCCAGGGTGATTTCAAGGATCGCGCCATCACGCTTGGTTTTAACTGGATTCATGAGCTTGCCTTTCGAATGAGGGCATCCACAG
>NZ_JBXWQW010000075.1:0-12521 GCF_059612585.1 Ruegeria sp. YKSF57
CGTCAATTGCAGTCATTCGAGAACTCGACACCACGAGTCCGCGTACCGGAGCCGAAGTTTGTGGATTTGATGCACAATAGAACACATTGCCCTCCATTTAGCGGAAGTTGCGCGGCGGGTTTGCCGGTTCATTGCAGGTTATTGATGCGTCCCGCCTAGCAACTTAGACGGGACGCCTGCGCAGCAGATTAAGCTGCGTCTTCTTCATAATCCGACATCGGCGGGCAGGTGCACACCAGATGGCGGTCACCAAAGACATTGTCGACCCTGTTCACCGGCGACCAGTACTTGTCGACGACAAAACTGCCGGCTGGGAAGCATGCCTGTTCCCGCGTGTACGGACGATCCCATTCGCCTACCAGATCTCGCACCGTATGCGGCGCGTTTTTTAGTGGGTTGTTTTCGGGATCTATTTTTCCGTCAATAATGTCCTGCGCTTCTTGTCGAATTGACAGCATTGCATCACAGAAACGATCCAGTTCTGCCATTGGCTCGGATTCGGTCGGCTCCACCATCAGAGTTCCGGCAACCGGCCAGGACATTGTCGGCGCGTGGAAACCGCTGTCGATAAGTCTCTTGGCGATGTCGTCCACAGTCACGTTTCCATCTTCTGCAAGCGGTCGTGTGTCGAGGATGCATTCATGCGCCACACGCCCCGATTCTGAAGTGTAGAGAACCTTGTATGCGTCCTTGAGCCTGGCAGCGATGTAGTTAGCGTTCAGGATTGCCACCTTGGTCGCTTGCGTTAGACCCTCGCCGCCCATCAGCAACAGGTACGCCCAGCTGACCGGCAGGATCGACGGTGACCCGAACGGCGCGGCCGAGACAGGACCAATGGCCTGGTTCAACTCAGGATGTCCCGGCAGATAGGGTTCCAGATGCGACCGAACGCCAATCGGTCCCATGCCGGGGCCTCCTCCGCCGTGCGGGATGCAAAAAGTTTTGTGTAAGTTCAAGTGGCTTACATCCCCGCCGATCTTACCCGGCTGGGCCAGACCGACCATCGCGTTCATGTTCGCGCCGTCGATATAGACCTGACCCCCATGATCGTGAACGATCTGGCAAACCGCCTGCACTGTCTCTTCAAACACACCGTGCGTCGAAGGATAGGTGATCATGCAAGCAGCCAAATGATCGGAGTGTTTCTCGGCTTTTGCCTTGAAATCGGCAATGTCGATGTTGCCGTGGTCATCTGACTTCACCGGTACCACTTGATAGCCGACCATATTGGCGGTCGCCGGGTTAGTGCCATGCGCCGAGGTAGGGATCAGGCAGATGTTGCGATGCCCTTGTCCCTTGGCCGCGTGGTAGTTCCGGATGGTCAGCAAACCGGCATACTCCCCCTGCGCGCCCGAGTTGGGCTGCATGGAGATGGCGTCGTAGCCGGTGATCTGACACAGTTTGTCGTTCAGATCCGCTATCATCTCGTGATAGCCCTGTGCCTGATCCTCTGGGCAGAACGGGTGCAGGTTTCCAAATTCCGGCCAGGTCACCGGGATCATCTCGATGGTCGCGTTCAGCTTCATCGTGCACGATCCAAGCGGGATCATTGCACGGTCCAATGCCAAGTCGCGGTCAGCGAGACGGCGCATATAACGCGTGATCTCCGCTTCGGCACGGTTTAGGTGGAAGATCGGGTGGGTCAGGTACTCGCTTTCCCGCAGCGCATAGTCGGGCAAGCGGTACATGCGGTTCTTTTGGCTATCGTCTTTCTTGTCGATGCCGAATGCACCCCAGACGGCTTCGATGGTTTCCGGGCGCGTTTGCTCGTCAAGCGATATGCCAACCTTGGTTTCGCCGACCTTGCGCAAGTTGATGCCACGGGCAACAGCAGCCTCCATAACAACCTTCTGCAGGTGACCAACCTCGACAGTGATGGTGTCGAAGAATACCTCCGGTTCGACTTGAAAGCCATGCTCTTCCAATCCGGCGGCCAAACGCGACGTCTTGCGGTGCACCGATTGGGCAATCGCCTTGATGCCATCCGGGCCATGATAGACCGCATACATCGAAGCGATGACGGCAAGCAGGGCTTGAGCGGTGCATACGTTGGAGTTTGCTTTTTCGCGGCGAATATGCTGCTCGCGGGCCTGAAGTGCAAGACGGTAGGCCTTGTTGCCGCGAGCATCGACCGAAACGCCAATGATACGACCTGGCATCGAACGCTTGAGAGCGTCGGACGTCGCCATGTAAGCCGCGTGCGGCCCGCCATAACCCATCGGAACGCCAAAACGCTGGGTCGATCCCACTGCAATATCCGCCCCCATTTCGCCGGGCGACTTCAGAAGGGCCAATGCCAAGATGTCTGCGGCAACAATGGCAATCGCCTTGTGCTCATGCAGGGCAGCGATTTCCTTCGTGAAATCTCGCACGTGACCATAGGTACCGGGATACTGGAAGATCGCTCCAAATACGGCACCCGGATCCAGATCATCGGGATCAGCCACCTGGACGTCGATGCCCAACGGTTGCGCGCGAGTCTTGATTACCGCGATGGTCTGCGGGTGGCAATTCTTGTCGACAAAGAACGCCGCATTGTTGGCCTTGGACCGCCCACCGCGCTTGGCCATCGTCATAGCCTCGGCTGCGGCGGTCGCCTCGTCCAGCAGGGATGCATTCGCGATGTCCAACCCAGTCAAGTCGCTGACCATGGTTTGGTAGTTCAGCAACGCCTCAAGACGACCTTGCGAGATTTCTGCCTGATAGGGCGAATAGGACGTATACCACGCCGGGTTTTCCAGAATATTTCGCAGGATCGGCGCCGGTGTCGTGGTGCCATAGTAGCCTTGCCCGATCAAAGACGTCAGAACCTTATTCTTGGACGCTACTTCGCGCATGTGAAACAGTGCATCGCGCTCGGTCATTGCCGGACCCCAATCCAGCGGCTCTTTCATGCGAATTGCCGGGGGCACCGTGGCGTCGATCAGTTGATCCAGCGTCTTGAAGCCAATCACCTTGAGCATGTCGGCCATCTCACGTGGGGATGGTCCGATATGACGGCGATTGGCAAAGTCATATGCTTCGTAATCGGTCAGTTTGAAGGCCATTTCAGCACTCCTGTTGCGAAACTTGAACCCGGCAGATCCAGCCGCCGGGAAATCTTGGAAATGTCGCGGCGATCAACCGATCAACGCTTTATATGCGTCAATATCCATCAGGTCTTCGAGCTGTGAAGCATCTGTTACCTTGATCTTGTAGATCCACGCGTCGGCTTCGGGGCTTTCGTTGAGCGCGCCGGGATTGTCGGCAAATACTTCATTTACCTCTACGATTTCACCATCTACCGGAGCGTAGAGCTCCGATGCGGCTTTGACGGACTCGATTACGCCGATTTCGCCGCCCTTCTCGAACTCTTCTCCAACGTCACGCTGTTCAACGAAAACTACTTCTCCCAATTGATCCGCGGCGTGTTGTGTAATGCCCAGAGTGGCGACGTCGCCCTCGACCGTGATCCATTCATGCTCTTCCGAGTAATAGGTTGCCATTGCTTTCTCTCCTGGCTTAACGCTTGTAGTTCTGTGTGACGAAAGGCAATGCCACGATTTCCGCAGTTTGCGCTTTGCCACGAATGATGAGGTTCACTTTCTCACCTGGTTCACCATGACCCGCCGAGACATAACCCATTGCGACCGGGCCGCCCACAGTTGGGCCAAATCCGCCCGAGGTGATCTGTCCGATGGGGTTGCCCTCGGCACATTGGATTTCCACGCCCTGGCGTGCTGGCGCTCGCCCTTCCGGTTTGATCCCGACCAGCTTGCGCGTGGCGCCTTCGGCCAGTTCCTTTTGAATGCGCGCAGCTCCCGGAAAGCCACCCTCTTCCTTGCGACGTTTCTGGATTGCCCAGCTCAGCGACGCTTCAATCGGCGAGGTCGATTGGTCGATATCGTTGCCGTAAAGACAAAGCCCGGCTTCTAGTCGAAGGCTATCTCGTGCTCCAAGGCCAGCCGGTTCGCAATCTTCATGTGCAAGAAAAGCTTTGGTGATTTCGATGGCCTTGTCTTCGGGGATCGAGATTTCATAGCCATCTTCACCGGTGTACCCCAAACGAGAAATGCGGCATTCGACGCCGTTGATCTCTCCGAGCGTTGTCTCCATGAACTTCAGGTCACGGGCAGCGGAGCAGAGTGCACCCACCACATCTTCGGCCTTCGGACCTTGCACTGCGACTAGCGCACGGTCGAATAGTTCGGTTACTTCTACACCTTCCAGATTTGCCGCCATATGCGGGATATCTTGGTGGCGCAACGCGGCGTTCACAACGACAAAGTAATGGTCACCTGCGTTCGACACGATCAAGTCGTCCATGATGCCGCCATCCTGGGTGGTAAAAAAACCGTAACGTGCCTTGCCTTCTTTCAGTGTCGCAAAAGCCTGAGGGCACAATGTTTCGAGCTTTTCGCCCACATTTTCGCCCCTAAGGATCACTTGACCCATGTGAGAAACGTCAAAAACTGCTGCCTTTTCTCGGCATTGCTTGTGCTCACCCATAATTCCCATGGGATATTGGACCGGCATTTCCCAGCCGGCAAAGTCGACCATCTTGCCGCCTAGTTCCACGTGCAGATCGTAAAGCGGGGTGCGTTTGGGCGCGTCGGTCATAACAAAAGCCTTTCAATATCTGATCCGGTTCAGCCGCGAACGACCATGACCGAACAATGAGCGTTTCGAACAACGCGGGCAAGGTTTGGCCCGATCTCGAAGTTTGGAAAATCACCCTCTGCCGAAGCCATCACGATAAGATCAAACGCACCCTTGTGGGCAAGCTTGAGGATTTCACGATACACGCTGCCTTCCTCAATATGAACTGTCACGTCGACAGCGCTACCACTAGCCAGTACGGCCTGCACAGCTTTTCTCACGTGCTCTTTAGCGCCGTGACCATAATTTTCCGGAAGGTTAGGCAACTTGATAATCTCGGGAACGACCGAAACAGCATGCAGTTCGGCACCATAAAATTTCGCCTGTTCCAGGGCTAGCGGCAGTGCCTTTTTCCACGACCGTTCATCGGTGTGATCAATCGGCAGCAGTATCTTTGTGGCCATCGGTCATCTCCTCGATAGTAGGAATTCGCTTTAAGGAGGCAGGGGGCCACCACGGCCCCCTGCCGACAGTTATTCGGCAGGTGTTCCGCCGGGTTCTTCCGATTTGCCGCCGCTGGCAAAGAACTCTTTCGTCAACTTGAAGACGATCGGGCTCAGCAGGGCCAGGGCGATCAGGTTCGGAATGGCCATCATGGCGTTCAGCGTATCGGCCAGCAGCCAGATGAAGCCCAGATCCGCAGTTGCGCCGAAGTAGATCGCAATGATCCAAAGGATGCGGTAGGGAAGCAGGGATTTCACGCCCAGCAGGAACTCAACGCATTTCTCGCCGTAGAAAGACCAGCCAAGGATGGTGGTGAAGGCAAAGATCGACAGAGCGATGGCGATGATCGAACCACCGATACCCGGCAATGTGGACTCAAACGCTAGCGAGGTCAGCGCCGCACCGGATTCACCCGATGTCCACGCACCAGACGAGATGATCGCCAGACCGGTAATCGAGCACACGATGATCGTGTCGATGAACGTACCCAGCATCGCAATCAGACCCTGATTGACCGGGCCTTTGGTCTCGGCTGCCGCGTGTGCAATCGGTGCCGAACCCAGACCGGCTTCGTTCGAGAACACACCACGTGCCACGCCAAAGCGAATTGCCATCCACACAGCCGCACCGGCAAATCCGCCTTCGGCGGCCGACGGGGTGAAGGCGTAGGTAAAGACCAGCGACAGGGCGGAACCGATGTTGCCGATGTTGATCAGCAGAACCAGCAGGCCGGCAGCGATGTAGGCAATTGCCATGAACGGAACCAGTTTACCGGCAACCGCGCCGATGCGGGTGATGCCGCCCAGGATAACAGCTGCGGTCAGAACCATCAGAACAACACCCGTGACCGAGGTGTTCAGGCCAAAGTTCGATTCCAGAACCTGAGCCACACCGTTTGCCTGCACGCCGTTGCCGATGCCGAAGGCAGCAATCGCGCCGAACAGGGCAAATGCAACGCCCAGCCAGGCCCATTTCGCGCCAAGACCGTTTTTGATGTAGTACATCGGGCCGCCAACATAGTTGCCCAGTTCGTCTTTCTCGCGGTATTTCACCGCGCAGACAGCCTCGGCATATTTGGTGGCCATGCCCACCAGGGCGGTCATCCACATCCAGAACAAGGCGCCCGGACCGCCCAGGAAGACAGCAGTGGCCACACCGGCGATGTTACCGGTACCGATGGTTGCCGACAGCGACGTCATCAGCGCGTTGAAGGGGCTGATCTGGCCTTCGCCCTGCCCTTCACGGCCTTTGAACAGCAGGCTGAAGCCCGTGCCAATGCGCAGGATCGGCATGAACTTCAGACCGACCTGCAAGAAGAAGCCGACGCCAAGGATGAGAACCAGCATCAGCGGCCCCCACACGACGCCATTGATGGCCCCTACGATTGAATTTAACGCTTCCATGGTTTCCCTCCCATTTGCGTTTGGTTTATGCCCCTTTGGCGATGGCCCGCTGACGGGCCTGCCGGAGAGCAGCGAAATCTTCGTCCGCGTGGAACGACGACCGGGTCAGTGGAGTTGCTGACACGTGCAAAAAGCCCTTGGACCGGGCAATCTGTTCCAGTTGGGCGAACTCGTCCGGTGTCCAGAACCGGTCAATTGGATGGTGTTTCGGAGTTGGTTGCAGATATTGACCAATGGTCAGGAAATCGACCTGCGCAACCCGCAGGTCATCCATGACCTGACGCACATCCGCGAGCGTTTCTCCCAAGCCCACCATCAGGCCGGATTTAGTGAATATTTCGGGTTTGGCACGCTTGGCGTCATCCAGCAACCGCAGCGACGTGTAATACCGCGCGCCGGGACGGACGGTCGGATATAGGTGCGGCACGGTTTCCAGATTATGGTTGAACACGTCCGGCGCGGCGTCAAAAACTGCCTTGGCGGCGTCGCCCTTGCCCAGAAAATCGGGGGTCAGAACTTCGACTGTGGTGCCCGGGTTCTGGTGGCGTACCGCCCGAATGGTCTGGGCAATATGCTCGGCCCCACCATCGGCCAGATCGTCGCGATCGACCGAAGTGATGACGACGTGGCGCAGGCCCAGCTTCTTGACCGCCGCCGCAACACGACCGGGTTCAAAGGCGTCCAGCGCGTCGGGACGGCCAGTAGATACGTTGCAGAACGAACATCCGCGTGTGCAGACCTCGCCCATAATCATCATAGTTGCGTGCCGTTTGGACCAGCATTCGCCGATATTGGGGCAAGCAGCCTCTTCGCAAACTGTTGCCAGTTCATGATCCCGCATCAGGCGGCGGGTTTTATAGTACTCGCTGCCTTCGATCTTTTTCTTGCGAATCCACTCCGGTTTGCGCGGAATCGCGCTGTCAACCTTTCTGGCTTTCTCGGGATGGCGCAAACGGGGAACATTCATCGATCAGGTCCTCACGCGTGGATGGCGCGGCCCATGGCGTCAAGGCATGCTTCCTTAACTGCCTCACCCATCGCCGGATGAGCGTGGCAGGTTGCCGCCACTTCGGCCACCGTCACGCCCTTAGTCATCGCTAGAACGAGCTCGGCAATCAGGTCGCCTCCGTGCGCACCACAGATATGGGCACCCAGAATTCTGCCATCCGGTCCGGCCAAGATCTTGACTGCTCCGTCCGTTTCACCCGTTGAACGCGCGCGAGAATTGGCCATGAATACGAATTTGCCAACACTGTATTCTGTACCAGCTTCTTTCAGTGCTTCTTCGGTCTGGCCAACGGATGCGACTTCGGGATCGGTATAAACCACTCCGGGAACCTTATTGTAGTCCACATGCGCTTCCTGCCGCGCCATCATTTCAACGCAAGCAACGCCGTCTTCTTCCGCCTTATGGGCCAGCATCGGTCCAGGCACACAATCGCCAATGGCATAAAGTCCAGGAACCGAGGCTTCAAACGCATTGTTGACCTCAATGTAGCCACGCGCGTTTGTTACAACGCCTAGCTCCTCCAGCCCCAATCCGCGCGTTACGGGACGGCGGCCAACCGCGATCAGAACCTTGTCTGCTACCAGCTCTTCCTGCTTGTCCTTACCAACCCTCTCTAGGGTCAAAGTCAAACAATCGCCAGTCTTCTTAACCGACTTCAAAGCACGACCCAGTTGAAACTTAAGGCCGCGCTTGCTTAACGCTCTTTGTGCCAACTTTGCAATTTCACTATCGACACCTGGCAAAACCCGATCCAGGTATTCGACAACAGTGACTTTGGCACCCAGACGCGCCCAGACCTGCCCCAACTCCAACCCAATGACACCCGCCCCGACAACGACTAGGTGATCTGGAATTTCTTCGAGCGCTAACGCCCCGGTCGAACTGAGAATATCCTGCTCGTCGATTTCGATTCCCGGCAACGGCGTCGGCTCTGATCCGGTTGCTATTAGAATTCTATCTGCGTGGAAGATGTTTCCTCCGACGGATACCTGTCCCGGCGCCGGAATCGAGGCCCACCCCTCAATCAGGTCGACTCCGTTCTTCTTGAAAAGAAAAGCGATCCCCTTGGTTAGATCGTCAACAATCTTATCTTTGCGCCCCATAAGCACCCGCAAATCAATACTGACCTCCTCGACCGCAATACCGTGGGAGGAGATATGCGAGAGTTCGGCATATTTGGCCGAAGAGGTCAGCAACGCTTTGGAGGGAATACATCCAACGTTAAGGCAAGTGCCGCCCAATGCGCCCCGACCTTCAACGCAGGCGACTTTCATTCCCAACTGTGCGGCACGAATTGCCGCCACATACCCGCCGGGTCCGCCGCCGATGACCACTAGATCGTAAGTGCTCATTGTTTTCCCTCCGAAAACAAGGTCTGAATTAGGGATTTCATCACTGTATGCGATGGCATGTCTCCTATAGGAAACTTTTTTCTTGAAATCAACATTTGATTTCATCAGGAAATTTTGACTGGCGCATACATCAAAGCTAAAGTGATGGTGAGAAAAGGGGATTTTGACAATGGAACCCGTTCAAACCGAAGAAACCGGCATCGTAACCGAAGCAATTGAAGCGCCAGATGGCGAAACACTTGGGAAAATGATTCGCGATGCCCGAAAAAAAAAAGGGCTGACTCTGGAAGAGGCGGCTAAGGCGGCTGCGATCGGGCGATCTACTCTGTCGAAGATCGAAAACAACCAAACACGCCCGAGTTTTGAAATCATCCGACGGCTGATGCAGACACTGGAGTTAGAAACACCTCAGCTCTTTGTTCAATCCGCCCAAAGCGATATCTCGGGCCGGCGCGATTTCACTCGCTCTAGAGGCGGGGAGCATCAGGAAACCCGAACCTACGACCACGAGTTGCTGTGCACGGAGCTGACCAGCAAACGAATGCTGCCCTATATCAGTACGATCAAAGCCCGAGACGTGACGGAATTCGACAACTGGGTGCGCCATCGCGGTGAGGAGTTTATGTTCGTTCTCAGCGGCGAGGTGACGCTCTACACTGAACACTATCGCCCTCTTCAAATGAAAGCCGGGGATTCCGTTTACTATGACAGCGGCATGGGACACGGCTGCGTGTCGACCAGCAAAGAGGATGCCCGTGTTTTATGGGTTTCGCTGGCAGATTGACCGCAAGATGTCACTTTTGGGTCATTGGGGCCACAGCAGGAGACGACGGTCGCCGTTTTCGCCTATTGAGCCACGCGAATGTCGGCAACTTCAGCGAACCACGAATTCCGCATGCAACGCGCCCGCTGCCTTAATGGTTTTCAAGATATCAATCATGTCCCGCGGCGAGACACCCAATGCATTTAATCCTGTAATCACATCCGTTAGCGAAGTAGTGTCAGGAACTTCAGCTAGCCGCGTACCTTCATCCTCTTCGATGTCGGCCGTCGTACGCGGCACGATTACGGTTTGGCCGTCCGCAAAAGGGTTTGGTTGCACGACAATCGGCGATTCCTCGACGCGAAGTGTCAGATTTCCCTGAGACACCGCGACACGCGAAATCCGAACGTCATCACCCAAGACGATTGTTCCGGACCTCTGATCGACCACGACACGTGCCTTACGCTCCGGTTCCACAAGGATGTTTTCTATCCGACCTATGGCATGGGCTGTGGATAAAGTCCGCGTTGCGGAAATATCAAGTTGCACTGTGCCGGAATCGCGCATGATCGCAACTCTGTTGTTGAATTCGCGGTTGATAGCTACCTCAATCCGTCCCGCGGTGGTAAAATCAGGTTCGCGTAACGCCAATCGAAGCTGCGTCAGAGTGTTCAGATCAAACTCAATCTCTCGCTCGACCCGCGCGCCAGCGGGAATAACACCAGAAGTGGGCACACCCTGAACAATGGAGGCCGCCTCTCCTTCTACAGCCGCCCCACCAGCTAGAACAGTACCCTGGGCGACTGCATATATCTGACCATCTGCGGCATTCAGCGGCGTCATGATTAATGTGCCACCCAACAGACTTTTGGAATCTCCAATAGCTGAAACTGTCACGTCGATCTGGCTGCCGACCCGCGAAAATGGGGGCAGGCTTGCTGTTACCAAAACTGCCGCCACGTTTTTCGGGCGAAATTGCTCACCGGTTACATTGACACCCAGACGCTCGAGAATGTTCGACATGATTTCTTCGGTAAAGGGCGAGTTCCGCAACCCGTCACCTGTGCCATTCAGTCCAACCACCAGTCCGTATCCGATCAAATCGTTTCCTCGAACTCCATCGAAATCAACCAGATCCTTGAGCCGGATCGAATTCGCCCCAGAAAGATCTGGCATCAGCAAAACTATAAGAAATAGAAGAAGCCTCATCTCAGAAAATTCACCAGTGAAAGATTGGAATTTCGAACCGTGACCGAATACAAAGCCTCAAGCTGAAACTGTGCTTCTCGAAGTCGTGTTGCAGTTTCATATGGATCCGCACCAATCAAATTGCCCTTCGTGTATTCTAAGCTGGTTTGAGTAACGGAGTTTCTGATCACAGCTTGTTCCACGCGTGCCTCGGCTGTTCCGATCTCTGCTCGCGTGTTCAGGACGGCATCATTCGTGTTGGTCAAGTCTTCTCCCATGGACTTGAGAAGCTCGGCTTGCTGACCCTTCGGCAACCCCAAAGCTGAGTCGGACGCCAATGCGGCTAAAGCCATCGCGCGTAGTACATCCCGAAACACCTTGTCATCCGCCGTTGAGGAAAGACTTATCTGATCGGTTTCCGATACGCGCATCGGTGCCAAGCTGTTTTCAGATCCACGATACATAACGGCCCGAAAACCGGCAGGGTCATCAAACCAATCGCTCGCGGCCTGCTGGACTTCATGAGCAGTCGCCGATCCGGAGACTTCGGCGCGCAGCGCTGACAGAAGTGTTTCGGTCGCTTCAAGCGGTACCGTGTCCGTCGCCATTCCCGAAAAAAGAGAACGCCCACCGGCCTGCGTATTAAGTGTCGATATCACAGTTTCCAGATCATTCCGCGCCTGAACACTTGCCTGTTCGTAAGTGACAGCTTGATTGGAAGAACCAAAAGAAAGGAGTGACGCAGATAACCTAGATACACTATCATTGATGACCGTCAGGCTTCCCTGCATTCCGGCGGCAAGCAGTCCAGCTTCAGATGTGACAACTCGAAAGCCATCAAGTCGCTCCAGCATGCGGTCGAGGTCCACGATCTGCGAATAGTCACCCCTTAGCTTTGCGGACAGATCCGATACCCGGCCCGATGACAACTCGTAGGAGAGCGTTTCAATCTGCTGCTTTATCACGGTGCTGCGGGATTGCAGCGACAACCCTCGGGCAAGATCACCAATCGTGTTCATAACCATGCCTTACAACCTCAAAAGAGTTTCCATTAATTCATCCAAAACCTGGATCATCCTCGCATTGGCCGAATAGGATTGCTCGATCCTCATCAGATTCTGCAGTTCCGCATCGGTGTCTGTCCGTCGTCGGGGATTTTGGGACAGATGGCTGCCTGAGCTAAGAGAGGATCTGGCGCATCTGTTTGGTTTGATTATGCGGCGGATTTTCGGTGAAGCAAGCGCCGGGTTTCGAGTGTCTTCCGTTTGATCCTTTCTCGTTGTTTCAGAATGGTGTGGCCGCGCCCGAAGTAGACATCGGCCGGTGTGAGGTTTTGCAGGCTCTCGTGATAGCGCCGGTGATTGTAGTGATCGACAAAGGCGTCGATCTGCTGCCTGAGATCGCCGGGTAGGTAGTAGTTTTCCAGCAAGATGCGGTTTTTCAGGGTCTGATGCCAGCGCTCGATCTTTCCCTGAGTTTGAGGATGGTATGGTGCCCCTCGGACATGATCGATTTCCTGATCTTCCAGCCATTCAGCAAGTTCACTAGAGATGTAGCTGGACCCGTTGTCGCTGAGCAGCCGTGGCTTGTGGAAGACGGTCACCTGGGCACAGCCCGAAGCCTGCAAAGCCAGGTCCAGCGTATCGGTGACATCACTAGCCTTCATCGTTGTGCAGAGCTTCCAGGCGATGATGTAGCGGCTGTAATCATCGAGGATGGTCGAC
>NZ_JBXWQW010000076.1:0-12606 GCF_059612585.1 Ruegeria sp. YKSF57
TGCTTGGTTCCGGGTTTCTTTCTCATCTCCACTCCTTGGCGGTTACGATGAGCCAGAAACCCTCTCTTATCAAATCGACCTAAACTGTCCCATTGGTGCTGACGTCAGACATCGCAGATTGCGGTGAATCGTTCATCGGTTGCCGCCTTTCCGAATGCCGCCCCGAAGATCATCCCAACCGAGGCAAACAACAAAGTAGTAAGCGGACGTAAAGCGATTTCATATGGCATTCTGCCGATTCCAAGAACTCTCAAGATCCCCGGAAGGCTAGTCAACTATCTGTTGACAGACAGTTATCACGAACAAAAAGAAAATCCGCACCGACGGCTTGTCGGGGCGGATCGTTTCGAGCTAGGCGATGATCAAATGTCGAATTTAACGCCCTGCGCCAGCGGCAACTCCGCGGAATAGTTCACCGTGTTGGTCTGTCGACGCATGTAGGATTTCCAAGCATCCGAGCCACTTTCACGACCGCCGCCGGTTTCTTTCTCGCCACCGAAAGCGCCACCGATCTCGGCACCGGAAGGACCTATATTGACGTTGGCGATACCGCAATCAGAGCCCGCCGCCGACAAAAATTGCTCCGCCTCGCGCATGTTCAGAGTGAATACGCAAGATGACAAGCCCTGGGGCACGCCGTTTTGGATCTCCAGCGCCTCTGCGAAATCTTCATACCCCAGCACATATAGGATCGGCGCAAAGGTCTCTGTTTTGACTGTTTCAGTCTGACCCGGCATCTCGACAATCGCCGGTTCTACATAGACGCCGCCTGCAGGAACGCCTTTGGTCACGCGGGATCCACCGAACACGGTACCCCCTTCTGCCTTGGCCGCGTCAAGTGCCGTGGCCATCGCCTTGGCTGAGGCCTCATCGACCAGTGGGCCGACCAGAGTACCTTCGTTCAACGGATTGCCGATGGGCAAGCCAGCATAGGCTTTTTTCAACCGAACCACCAAGTCTTCTTTGATCGAATCATGCACGATCAGGCGGCGTAAGCTGGTGCAACGTTGCCCGGCGGTCCCGACGGCCGAGAACACGATCGCACGTACCGCCATCTCTAGATCCGCCGATGGGCCGACAATCATGGCGTTGTTGCCGCCCAACTCCAGAATACACTTGCCAAATCGGGCCGCCACGATGGGCGCCACGGCACGACCCATGCGAGTAGAACCGGTCGCCGAAATGATTGGCACCTCTTCCGATTCGACCAGTATTTTTCCAAGTTCAACCCCACCGATCAGAGTTTGCAGCAATCCTTCTGGGGCGTCCCCGAACCGAGCCACCGCTCGCTCGAAAATCTTCTGGCAGGCCAACGCGGTCAGCGGCGTTTTCTCGGACGGCTTCCAGATCACCGGATTGCCACATACGATCGCCAACGCCGCGTTCCACGACCAGACCGCGACAGGAAAGTTAAATGCCGAAATCACACCAACGGGACCCGCCGGATGCCAGGTTTCCATCATCCGGTGACCAGGGCGTTCGCTGGCAATTGTCAGCCCATACAATTGGCGCGACAATCCTACCGCAAAATCGCAGATGTCGATCATCTCCTGTACTTCACCCAGACCTTCGGACGTGATCTTGCCTGCTTCCCAACTGACCAGCGCACCCAGGTCTTCCTTGGCGGCGCGCAGCTCTTCTCCCAAAAGTCGAATCAACTCACCCCGGCGAGGCGCAGGTACGGTTCGCCACGTTTTGAACGCAGCTTTTGCCCTGCCGATCACGGCACCCATCTCCGCCGCCGGCATCTCGTGCACTTCAGCCAGAAGGCTGCCGTCGATCGGAGACGTCACTTTCAGCGTTCCTCCGGTGAGCTCGGCGGTGCTTAGCCCCAGTTTCGAAAGAATGGTTTCTGCGGTCATGACAATGTCTTTCATTTCTCAGGCTGCCTTGTTCTGTTGCGTTGCGTCCCCCGCCCGATAGAGGCGGCCAAATTCGGTATTCATGAAGTCGGAAAGCAGCACTTGTTCTTGCCGGACAAAGCCCTGACCGGGCAACTCACCGGTGCGCATCAGGTCAACCACTCCCAACACACCCGAGGCGGTGGTGACTTGAATTGCGCTCCAGATTTGGCCATCGATCATCCGCGAGTAGGACTTGTTGATGTAGGACTTTTCGCGCAGCTGTCCGTCTATCGTGCCCTTGGCGGTACAATAGACCAGGACCACATCCTGATCAGTACGTGGGAGAGCGGACTCAAAAATTTCTTTCATCAGATCCCGCCTGCGCTCCAGCCCCAGATCGTTTAGAAGCAATTTGAGGATGTCACGATGCCCCGGATACCGGATCGAACGATAGGAAACGGAGCGCGCCTTACCGTCAAGCGTTTCCGGCAAGGTTCCAAGCCCTCCGGACGTGTTGAAGCACTCGTATTCGACACCATCAAGACCAAGCAGTTCATAGTCTTCCAGCGGCGCAGTCTTGACCCGCATTCCGTTCACAATGGCATCACAGGGATTGCAGTACTCGTTGATCAGCCCGTCGGTGGACCAGGTCAGATTGTATTTGAGCGCATTGGTCGGATAGAGAGGCAAGGCTCCGACTCGCATATGCAGAGTGTCGATGCTATCGAACTCAGCTGTCAGGGCCACCCCGGCGATTCCAACAAATCCGGGTGCCAATCCACATTGCGGCATGAACGCGGTTTTGCTGTCCACGGCCAGTTCCCGCACGGCGTTGGTGGCCGCCACATCTTCGGTCAAATCGAAATAATGCGCGCCCGCCTTTTTTGCGGCCTTGGCAATCACTGGCGTCAGGAAAAATGGCGCTGCCGAAATGACGGCGTTGAAGCCCTTGAGGCCTTCGGTCAAACCCACCTCGTCCCTGGCATCAATCTGTTTTGTGGCGACGCCCATCTTTTTCAGCACCGACAAGGCAACCAGATCGTGATCAGCCACGGTGACGGTGTAGTTGGGCGAGGTTTTGAGTAACGTCGCGATCATCTGGCCGATCTTTCCGGCCCCGACTACGCAAATATTCCAGCGCATGGCACATCTCCTTCTTTGTCAGAAAGTGTGACCTATTCGCTGTCCGATCTGTAGAGTGCGGATTGACGAAACGACTCATGATTTCGTCGTTATGACGTAGATTCTGACGATATGTCAGCCTCGGTCAATTCGCCGTCCGAAGACGACGCTTGTATTGGTGCGAAGGACACCCGGAATTTCCGCAAGCTCGTCCACCAGAACATCCAGATCCTCGATCCTGGGAGCCTCGGCCGACAGAAGCAGATCGAATTCACCATTGATCGACAGGCACAACTTAACCTCAGGATAAGCCTCCAGCCGTTTGATGATCCTGGACGTCTCTTTTTGCTGAACCTCCAACAGAACCACGACCTGAACCGTGCTTTCGTCCTGCGGTTCGCGCAGAACCACGGAATATCCTGCGATCTCACCCCTCTTTTCCATTCGAGAGATGCGCTCGTGGACGGTCGTTCGGGCAACGCCCAGTTTGGCCGCAATCTTGGTAGTCGATTCCCTCGCGTTGTACTGCAGGGCAGAAATTATTCGGCGGTCCAGCTGATCCATTCAGGCTCCCACGGCGTCTTGTCGTTCAGAGTTAGACAATCTCTATCCCTGGCCTCAAGGCTGTTTAGGATATCTTGGATGAAATTCATCGATTATCACAGCATGACTGTGCGGGGTCCCGCTCGCCAGATGAGGATGATCCGGTGGCAACTCGGGATGGTTATGCGGAATCGGCGCCATGCCGTTGCGTGGCCAAAGAGAAAAAGCCATTGTCACGCCAACCACAGATGCCAAAGTCAAAAACGTAGTGACAACGCTCAATCCATAAACGGTCATCAACCAGCCTGACAGCGGATAAAAGATCAGCCAACAGGCATGAGAAAGAGTAAACTGTGCCGCAAAGACGGCGGGGCGGTCCACCGCATGAGCAGAGCGTGTGAGCAAACGACCTGATGGCGTGAGGGTCACCGAATACCCAAACCCTACAAATGCCCAAAGCAAGGAAAGAACAGGCAGGCTTAGCGGAGATAGCATGGACCAAACAGACGTTACTCCCATGGCCCCTGTTGCAATGGTTGCGCCCGTCAGCATGACGCCGCGGTCCTCTAAGCGATCCAGAACGCGGGGCAAAATCAGAGCTGCGACCATAGACCCGCCGCCAAACCCCGCCAGTGCAAGGGCGACTGCATTTTCCGGCATTCCTAAGCCAGATCTGACAATCACAACCGTATTCACGATTACCATCGAACTCAACGACGCAGCGACCCAATTCAAAGCCAGCAACCCCCGCAGCCTAGGGGTTTTCAGATAAATCCGAACACCTCGCGTGGTCCGGTCAAATATACCGCGGCGCGCCGTCGGCTTCGGCATCGGCAGAACCACCGATACAACCAGCAAGGCGGATGAGGCAAAGCCGATCCCCGTCCCCCAGAACAGATTGTCGAAGCTCACTAGCGTCAGCAATACGGCGGCTAGCATCGGGCTAACCAGACTTTCCATGTCAACCGCCAACCGCGACAACGACAGGGCGCGCGTATAATCGCGCTCATCCGTCAACACATCGGGAATAGTGGCTTGAAACGCCGGTGTGAATCCGGCCGAAGCGGATTGCAGAGCGAATATGAGGACATAGACCTGCCAGATTTCGGTGACGAAAGGCAGGCAGATCGCGACGGCGGCGCGCACCAGATCCAATGCCACAAGCATGCGCCGGCGATCGACTCGTTCAGCAAATGCCGCGGCAATCGGGGCAACCACGACATAGGCAATCATTTTGATGGTCAACGCCGTTCCCAGAACCAGGCCAGCTGCTTTTCCGGCAAGGTCATACGCCAGCAATCCCAACGCCACGGTGGCCAGACCGGTTCCGGTCAGCGCCACGATCTGAGCAGCAAACAGGTGACGATACACTCGATTTTTCACGATATTCAGCACACCTGCCTCCAGACGAGAAAACCTCTGCACCATTCCTAGTCCCAGATTATGGCTCCGAAAACACAATTCGCGGGTGGGATTTTGGCGTGTCTTCTCTGGTCGCGTCGATTGTTCCGCATGAAGACTCCCGCGCTGCCCCAGTTGAGTTTGCTCGACAAACCGCCTATCTCGGGTCCAGTACGGCACAAAGGACTTTCGCGTGGCTAATCACCTTTACAAAAACGATCTTCCAGATGGTGTGAATTTGGGCCCAATCGTGGCCATCGACTGCGAAACCATGGGGTTGAATCCACACCGCGACCGGCTGTGCGTGATCCAGATGTCCGGTGGAGATGGCGACAGCCACATTGTTCAGATTGAAAAGGGTCAGACCGAAGCACCCAACCTTTGCGCCATGCTGGAAGATCCCGATGTTCTCAAACTGTTCCACTTCGGCCGCTTCGACATCGCCGCTATGTACCACGCTTTTGGCACGTTGGCGGCACCTGTCTATTGCACCAAGATTGCCAGCCGCCTAGTCCGGACCTACACTGACCGCCACGGCCTCAAGAACTTGTGCCAAGAACTGATCGGCGTAGATATTTCGAAACAGCAGCAGATGAGCGATTGGGGCGCGGAAACGCTGACCGACGCGCAACTGGAATATGCAGCCTCCGACGTACTGTACCTGCACCGCTTGCGTGAAGAACTTAACCAGCGCCTGCATCGCGAAGGTCGATCTGAGATTGCCAAAGCCTGTTTCGATTTTCTGCCCATGCGCGCCAAGCTGGATCTCGCGGGTTGGCCCGAAACGGATATATTTGCTCACTCATGACCAACCCTGACGCATTTCTGAGCACTGCCCGACAAGTGGTCACCGACGAAGCCAAGGCGCTAGAGGTGCTGGCCGACAGCTTTGACGACCAATTCGTCGAGGCGGTCGAACTGATCCTCAATGCCCGCGGCCGTATCATTGTCAGCGGCATTGGAAAATCCGGTCATATCGGCCACAAGATCGCCGCGACGCTCGCAAGCACCGGAACGCCCGCCTATTTTGTGCACCCGGCAGAAGCCAGCCACGGCGACCTAGGCATGCTGTCCGAGGGCGATGTCGTTCTGGCAATCTCGAACTCGGGCGAGGCACCGGAACTGGCCAACTTGCTAGCCTTTACACGCCGATTCCGAATCCCATTGATCGGTTTGTCCAGCAAGCCCGAAAGCACGTTGATGAAACAAGCCGATGTGCACCTGCTGATCCCGTCGATGGGCGAGGCCTGCGGTTTTGGCATGGTGCCTTCGATCTCGACTACACTGACGTTAGCCATGGGCGATGCGCTGGCCATCGCGCTTATGAAATACCGAAACTTCCAGCCGGAAAATTTCCGCGATTTCCATCCGGGCGGCAAGCTGGGTGCCCGTCTCAGCAAGGTTTGTGACCTGATGCACTCAGGAGGCGCCCTGCCATTGGTTTCCCTGGACACCCCAATGAGCGAAGCGCTGATCGAGATCAGCCAGAAAGCTTTTGGCGTGGCCGGTGTTCAAAACACCAGCGGGGACCTGGTTGGCATCATCACCGACGGCGATCTTCGCCGACACATGGACGGATTGCTGAGCCAAACCGCTCAAAACGTCATGACTGCCAACCCAACGACGATAGCGCCCCAAGCCATGGCCGAAGAGGCGGTTGCAGTTATGAATCAACACAAAATTACCTCGCTCTTCGTTGTTGAGGAAGAGGGGCCGACCAAACCGCTGGGTCTTCTTCATATTCACGACTGTCTTCGCGTGGGTTTGGGATAGGAGAAAGAAGTGGACAGCTATTCCCGCAAGGTGCAGTTCTTCAAGGTACTGCTGCCGCTTGCGGCAATTGCTTTGCTTTCTACCGTTTTCCTGCTGTCGCGCAGTATCGACACCAATGTTTCGACCCCATTTTCCGGGCGCGAGATGGATGAACGGTTAAGCGGTCAGCAGGTCACGCGCCCGTTTTTTTCGGGTGTGACTGAAAAGGGAGAAGAAATTCTTGTGTCGGCAAGCGCTGCTCGACCTAGCTCTGACGACAAGCCTGCCGAAGCCCAAAATCTGCGCGCGCGATATCGGCTGGTGAATGGAAACGAACTGACTTTGACCGCTGAACTCGGTACTTTGCGTCCAGATCAGGGCAGCGCCACGTTTTCCGGAAACGTAATTATCACAACTTCAGATGGTCTTAGAGTCTCTACGGAACAGCTGAACACATCATTGGACGAGATCCGTGGAAACTCTCCGGCAGAAATCGCCGGCGCTGGACCAATCGGGGAATTCACCGCCGGCGCCATGAATTTCGGGGCTGAAAAAAAGGAAGCGCCCCTCCATATTCTTTTTACAGACGGGGTCCAACTGATATATGACCCTCAAAAACCGGAAAGATAACCCGTGAATGTTTTTCGTGCACTGACCCTTTGTTTTGCTCTGATCTTTGGGGCAGTTCCCGTATTCGCGCAAGGGGCCAATGTCGCATTCGGGTCGGTCAAGGCTGACCCGTCGCTGCCAGTTGAAGTCACTTCAGACACCTTGGATGTCAATCAGGAAGACGGATCGGCGGAATTCAAGGGTAATGTCTTTATCAGGCAAGGTGAGATGCGGCTGTCCGCACAGCAAGTCCTTGTGATATACAATCAGGAAAAGTCAGGTATTGAGCGGCTTGAAGCTATAGGTGATGTGGTTCTGGTAAGCGGTCCGGATGCAGCACAGGCGCAGCGCGCTGACTATTCCATCGATACCGGAGTCATCGTGATGAGTGGCGACGTGCTGTTGACACAGGGTGAAAACGCGCTGACATCCAGCAAGATGACAGTGAACCTCAAAACCGGAACAGCTCAGATGGTTGGCCGGGTCAAAACCATCCTGAACACAGGCAACAATTGATGAATCGCCCAAACCTTACAGTTGCCGAAGGTTCTTCCGGGCTGAAGATCGACAAGCTACGGAAATCTTATCGCAAGAAGACAGTTATCCGAAACGTCTCGATGACGCTTGATCGGTCCGAAGTTGTTGCCCTGCTTGGCCCGAACGGATCAGGTAAGACTACAACGTTCTATGCTGTGGCAGGCCTGGTTTTTCCCGAAGGGGGTACAGTGACCATCGACGGTCAGAATGCGACGACGCTGCCAATGTACCGGCGGGCCCGGATGGGGATAGGGTATCTTCCTCAGGAAATGTCGATCTTTCGTGGCATGAGTGTCGAGGACAACATAGCCGCGGTTCTGGATATCACCGTCAAGCACAGCCATAAGCGCAAGGAGCGTCTTGAGGAATTGCTTTCGGATTTCTCGATAGAGCATTTGCGACGTGCCCCCGCCTTGGCGCTTTCAGGCGGTGAACGTCGCCGCGTCGAGATTGCGCGCTGCCTGGCCGCAGACCCCAAGTACTTGCTCCTTGACGAGCCCTTTGCTGGCGTGGATCCGATCAGCGTCGGCGACATCCGCCACCTTGTTTCGGACCTGAAAAAGCGGGGAATTGGCGTTTTGATAACCGACCACAACGTGCGAGAAACGCTGGAAATCGTGGATCGCGCCTATATCCTGCATGACGGTCAAGTTCTGATGTCCGGCACACCCACCGAAGTGGTCGAAAACGAGAATGTTCGCCGGGTCTATCTGGGTGAAAACTTCCGGATTTCCTGACCGGCGACTGTTCGTCGCTGGGCGCATGGCGGATTTCTTGAAAGAACACGTCTGTTTTGATTGACTCTCCGCGCGTCTCTTGCCTCAATTGACTCATGACAATTCTTCGGTTCCAGTCTGGATCTCGATGTCCCTTCGCTGAAGGGTATGATGGTAGACTATCCTTGGAAATGTCTTTACCCCACACCCGATAAAAACAGGCACGCCGACTTGTGTGGCGTCAGAACGGGTGCGAATTGTGAAGGAGATCACATGCGTTATCAAATCAGCGGTAAACAGATCGACATCGGTGAGGCATTGCAGACCCACGTGCAGACCGAACTGGGCGAAGTCGTGGGCAAGTATGCCCAAAGACCGACAGACGCCAACGTCGTCTTTTCCCGTTCAGCGCATGAATATGTGTGCGAGACAACTGTACACCTATCAACTGGGCTGACGGCGCAGGCCAAGGCGCACGCCACCGAAATCTATGCGGCATTCGAAGGATGCTGCGATAAAATGGAAACGCAGCTACGCCGCTACAAGCGCCGCTTAAAGGATCACCACCGCGACCGCGCCGAGCCGGTTGAACTTTTTGGAGCATCATCCTATATCCTCGCGTCGAACGACTCGGGCAATTCTGAGGAACCGGAGTCGCTTCAGCCGATAATTGTGGCGGAAATGGAAACCAAGATCCCGTCGTTGAGTGTAGGCGAGGCTGTAATGCAGATGGAACTCGCGGGGGCCCCGGTTTTGGTGTTCCGGAACGAAAACAAGGACGGACTGAACGTCGTGTATCGCCGTGATGACGGCAATATCGGCTGGATCGATCCGTAATAGGCAAGACAACAGAGATGTGCCATCGGATATCCGGTGGCACATCCATGGAGCAAAATCGATGGAGCTTTCGAGCATCCTTTCACCCAAAGCGGTCCGGGTTCTGTCAGCCGCTTCCAGCAAAAAGCGCCTGTTTCAGGAAATAGGAGACGTAGCGGCTTTGGCACTTGGGCTGGACGCTCAGACTGTCGTCGAATCTCTGCTCGAAAGGGAAAGCCTGGGGCCGACCGGAGTCGGGCATGGTGTTGCTCTACCCCATGCTCGGCTGGAAGGCCTGGAAAAGGTCGCAGGCGTATTCGTCATGCTTGAAAAGCCGATTGATTTTGGCGCAGTCGACAGACAACCGGTCGACCTTGCCTTTTCACTCTTTGCGCCGGAAGAGGCCGGTGTTGAACACCTAAAAGCGTTGGCGCTGGTCTCGCGTACGCTCAGAGACGCTTCGGTTTGCACGAAACTCCGGTCAAATCCTGATCCGGTCAAGCTCTATACCATCCTGACCGAACCTCATTCGGTTCAGGCGGCCTAAAGCCGCGAACACGAGAAACCCAAAAAAGAACTCTAGCAAAACCGGGGCTGTCCACAAATGACGACACCTCATGTTTTGCCGTTGGTATCCATCAATTCAACATCAGCATCGATGATCCGGGGCGGAGTGGCCTGTTCGCCCGTGTTTTCCTCAAGTTCCTCTTCATGGACGTCTTCTTCGCTCTGGTCTTCCAGGGCTCCGATGATCAGTGGCAGCATGTGTACACCTGTCGCCGAGGCAATCTCAGGGGTGTCCGGCGTTTGCCAGCTTAGCGTATCGAAACTGTTGCAGTTCTTGCAGACAGGTCTCCATTCCACGTGAATGTCGTGACAGTTCTCGCAAACCCAGTGAGGACCACGCGGCGCATTCAATGCCTTTGCGAGCCAACCCTGCACAATCGCGTCCGACGCTCCCTCACCCCGTTCGATCGCAGCCATCAGGGTATAGGCCCGTGCATCCGCTTGTTTTTCCACAACATCGCCCAGCGCACGGCGAGCTTCGGGAAAATCCTCGGCCACAATGTTAAGCTCCGCCAGAATCAGGCGGGTCTCAGGGTTATCCGGGTGAATGCGAGTCAGTGCCGAAAACCGCTTGACCCGTTCAGTCGGAGATTCGTCGGGTTCGATTTCGGCAAACGCGTGGGCCAGATCCGGGTGCGGCCGGACCTCCCACGCCTTCTTCAGGATCTTGGCCGCGTTGCGTGGCTTGCCTTTGGCGATGTGCGCGCGCGCCGCCATCGCGGCCGCAGGCACCAGATCGGGGGACAAGCGATTTGCCTCGATCGCGCGTTCCTGTTGCTCGATAGCGGCAGTCTCGTCCAGCAGCCCTTTGGCTTCGGACAGCGCCAGCACAGCATCCCTTCTCTTGTAGACGTCGCGCGGCAACGTTCCTGATTTCAGCTTTGCCGTCAGGGTCGACCGCGCCCCGGCCCAGTCCTGCGCCTTGGTCTGAAGCTTAAGCAGCACATCCTGCGTTTCCTCGTGCCGCGGTTTCAGGGCCAACGCCTTTTCCGCAAGCTTGCGCGCGGTATCATCATCGCCCTCAGCCAACTTTTGCTTCATTATCCCGCGCACACCGACAAACCGGGTCGATTGCTCTGTCACCAACTTCTTGTACGTTTCCGAAGCTCTTTTGGTATCCCCGGTCATCTCGGCGGCTTGGGCTACTAACAGATTTGTCAGTTCCGGCTTTTTCAACAGCTTTTCTGCTTTTGTGGCCTTGGACATCGCAATACGCCCTTCCCCTGAAGCCAAAGCCATCAGTCCCTCTGACAGGGCCTGATAACCGCGCCGTTCCCGGCCCCGGTCAAAATAGCGCGACAAGGCGGTTTCATCTCCGTTGAGGAACTTCAGCGTAGCGATCAACAGGCTTAGCAGCTTGAAGAACAGCCAAACGGCCGCGACCAAAATCACAAGCCCTATAGCGGACTGCAGCGGCCCCAACGTATATTCGGTGCCCGCAACGGTGATCTGAACACCGCCGCTAGCCTCCATAAGAAAGGCGGCACCCATCGCCAGAAGGCCGATGATGGCGACAAAAACCAGTATCTTAAGCAATGACCAAAACATGGCGGGCCTTTCAGTTCGAATTCACGCTTTGCACAAGCGCATCTGCGGCGGATACGGCGTCTTGGCGGGTTCGCGCGCGTTCAACCCACGCCGCCATTGCAGGTTGCGCGGCCTCTGGCAGAGTGCCGATCTCTTCCAATGCCTTGCCCAGGTCACCAGCTGTCAAGTCGGCTTCTGCGCGTGACAAGATAGCATCCGGATCAGTGCCATCCCGAGGAGTGACAGACCTGGCGCCAGTCTGTCGTTCGAGAAATGCAAGAATCCCGGAACCTTTTTCGGTTTCACGGATGTCCGCCAATGCATTGCGAGCCGCCGACGGAAAGCCATTCCGTAAGCTTGCCATTGTTGCAACACCTTCGGCCGCAGGGCCAACCAAGGATTGAGGAACCTCTACGCCACCGTTCTTGAGTTGGGAAACTTGAATCTCAAACGCGGCACCAGAATCCAGCTGACTGCGTAGACCTGATGCAGCCGCGCGGTTGGCCGCCGCCAATGCCTCAGCCGAAGCTTTCACCTCCAGTGCTTTGGCCTGATTCACCATCTTTTCGATCTCGGCCCGCTGTACTGAAAGGGAGTCGCGTAGCTTATCCAATTCTGTCAGATACGCATCTGGAACCTCTCGCGTATCTCCATTTTGTACTGGGCGTTTTTCCAGATCAGCTATGCGGGATTCGAGCGGGGAAAGTACCGAACTCAAAGATTCAATCTGAGTTTTCAAGACGTCCAATTCCGAAACCACCGGTGCTATTTGCCCAGACAGTCCGGACACCTGTTCGGAAAGAGTCGACAGGTCAGCCGCTTCGCTGCCGTCCATCTGCTTTCCAAGCGAGTCGAACAACTGGGCGTGTTGCTCGACCTTCGCCTCAATTGTCGAAATGGTTTGATCGATTTCGCCCTCTGTCGAGCTGAACAATCCGGTTTGGCCGACAAAAAAACCAATAGCTGCTGCAACCGCGCCCCCAAGCGCCGTAGGCCAGAACCCATTTTGCCTTTTTTCCTCGGGAAATTGCGTTCTTTCTGCAAAAACAGTCGAAGGCTTAGCTTCGGCTTCGGCTTCGGCTTCGGCTTCGGCTTCGGCTTCGGCTTCGGCTTCGGCTTCGGCTTCGGCTTCGGCTTCGGCTTCGGCTTCGGCTTCGGCTTCGGCTTCGGCT
>NZ_JBXWQW010000077.1:0-12102 GCF_059612585.1 Ruegeria sp. YKSF57
TTTCGACAAGATCAAGCAGGCCATCAACGATGGGTCTCCGGTCTTGAAAGAGTTGGGGCTGGTTGCAGAAAGCACAGCAATAGAGATGATTGACAGCACGCCGCCGCAACTTGAGGCCGCCGGTCATTCGAACTTGATGCTCGAAGCCATTGTACGAGCGGTTGGCCGCCCCCCGCTGTTGATCAAAAACGGCGCAGTTGAGGGGAAAACCCAGCTAGGCGGCGATTTCGCCCCCGGTACGGATATCAAGATCACCAACATCGAGCCTATGATCCCTTCGATAGGTCGTATCGAGTTCCGCAATCACGACATGGCATGGGGTGGCACAGGCTGGATCATCGACGAAGAAGACAATGGCAGCCTGCTGATCGTTACCAACCGGCATGTGGCCAAGATCGTAGCCCGCCGGACTTTTCTGGGCGATGGCGTGTTCAAGTTCGGCCCTGGCAACATCCTTTATGGCGCGGCCATCGATTTTCTGGAGGAAGTCGGCGCCGGGGGGGACAATTCGAAGACCATTCCAATCCGCAAGTTTACCTATATTGCAGACGACATTTCGGCGGATGTAGCCTTGGCGCGGGTCGACAAACCCGACGCCGCAAGTGGTATTTCTCTCGCGCCTCTGCCGCGCGCGATCAAGGATGCCGAAGATGGCGAGATGATCGCCGTTATTGGCTATCCGGCCTCGGACTCGCGCAATAACGCCGCCCAGATGGAGCGGTATTTCAAAGGGCTCTACGACATCAAACGCTTTGCCCCCGGTTTTGCCAGCATGGCCGACAGCAGTTCCCGGCTTGGTCACGACGCCACAACGTTGGGTGGCAATTCGGGCAGTCCAGTCATCAGCCTCGACAGCGGCAAACTGGTGGGGTTGCACTTTGCCGGTCGGTTCGGCATCGGCAACAGTGCCGTTCGGGTCAGCACCCTGACCGCCCTTTTGGATCAGGGTGTAGCCGGGCAGGTTCACAGTGTCGCGGCAATCCCTGACGAGGCACCCGCTGGTCACGATCTGAACCATTTTGCGGCGCGCGGTGGATATGACCCCGATTTCCTGCAGGTGGTTCCAGTGCCCCTACCCAAGCTCAACCCTCAAATTCCGCTTAGCACACCAAGCGATGCGACACCTGAACGCCAGCACGAACTGCGCTACCAGCATTTTGGCGTGCTTTATAGTGCTGCGCTCAAGGGGCCGCTGCTGACCGCCCTGAATATCGATGGAGAACAGACCATCAGGATCAAGCGAAGGTCGACGACATGGCGCAAGGATCTGCGCATTCCAGCCAACCAGCAACTCGATGCCGAAGCCTATGGCCATGCCGATATTGACCGGGGCCACCTGATACGTCGTGCAGCAACCAATTGGGGTGATACCCGCGAAACCGCGGAACAGGCTGACGCGGACACGTTTCATTACACTGTATGCAGCCCGCAGCATCGCCTTCTTAACCGCAACTCCGAAATGTGGTTGGGACTGGAAGACTACATCCTCGATAACGTTCGCACTCACGGTTTTCGCGCGAACGTGTTCAGTGGCCCGATCATATCTGGAACCGAGCCTCTTCTGGGCAACACAGGCGCACCCGTGCCGCTGGAATTCTTCAAGGTGGTAACAATGTTGGCCGAAGCGCCCGAAGAGGGCGACATCCTGCGCCTACACGCGACGGCCTATATCCTGTCTCAGGGCCAGTTGATCCACCGGATGTTGTCCGAACGTGGACGCGTCGAAGCAGTCGAAGGGTTTGAATTCGGCGAGTTCAAAACCTTCCAGGTCCGGATCAAGGACCTGGAGCACGCTACGGGGCACGATTTCGGCCTGCTCCGCGATTTCGATCCGCTGGGCAAGGTGGGCGAGAGCGAAGCCGGAGAAAGCGTTGCAATCACCGTGTGGGATTATGAGAATATCTGCCTGTAGACAGCAGGGCTGGTCCCCTTGCCCTAACTGGCCAGAGACGGCAGATAAAGAACAATTCCCGGGAAGGCGACCAGCAAAGCGATGGTCACGGCATCCGCCACAAAGAACGGGGCCACGCCGCGGAACACATCTTGAACGCTCAGGTCGGGGCGCACGCCCGCGACTACGAAGCAGTTAAGGCCAATGGGTGGAGTGATGAGGCAAAACTCGGCCATCTTCACCACCAGAATGCCAAACCAGATCGCACACATCGGACCAGACATGCCAAACGTACTGTCCGCAGCGCTGACTGCTTCACCTCCGTTCAGCGCCATGACCGCAGGATAGACGACCGGCAGGGTCAGCAAAAGCATCCCTATGGCATCCATGAACATGCCGAGAACCGCATAAGCCAGCAGGATGCAAATCAGGATCAGCATCGGCGACATCGTCAAGCCGGTGATCCAGTCTGAAAATGCTCCCGGCAAGTCGGCAAAGCCAAGAAACCGAACATAGATCAGAACGCCCCAGATGATCGAAAAGATCATCGCTGTTAGTTTGGCGGTCTCCAGCAGCGCTGATTTCAGTTCCGTCCAGCGCATCCCATGCCAGAGCGCAAAACAGAACACTATGAAAGCGCCGATTGCACCGCCTTCGGTCGGCGTACCCCAAGCCTGATCGCCAAGCGGGTTGTAGACAAAACAGATGATGATGACGATCACAAGAACAATCGGCATCGCAGCAGGAAGCGAAGCAAAACGCTCGCGCCAGGTAAAACCGGAAACTGGTGGACCAACCGACTTGAATGCCAAGGCTATGCCGACAATCAATGTGCCATAGATGACCGCCGAGAAGGCGCCGGGGATGAATCCGGCAAGTAACAGTTTCCCGACGTCCTGCTCTACAATGATGGCGTAGATCACAAGAATGGCGGAAGGCGGAATAAGAGACGCCAAAGTACCACCCGCCGCAACGACACCCGCGGCGAACCTCTTGTTATAGCCAATCTTCAGCATCTCGGGGATCGCAATACGCGCAAACACCGCCGACGTGGCCACGGATGCGCCTGACACGGCGGCAAATCCGGCTGTGGCGAACACGGTTGAAACCGCCAATCCCCCCGGAACCCAGGCAATCCAACGTTTGGCCGCTTCGAACATCGCACGGGTCAGCCCGGCATAATAGGCCAGATACCCGATCAGGATAAAGGTAGGGATCAGGCTGAGTGTGTGTGATGCCACCTTGGAATGAGGCACCTGCCCCGCGGTTTTGACTGCGACCGTAACCGCTTTACCGAACCGGTCCGGATCGTACCCGAACTTGGCCCAGAATATCCAGATTAGTCCGACAAGCCCGGCCAGCCCTGCGGCAAAGGCCACGCGCATCCCCGTGAGGACCATGACAAGAAGAAAGCCGGTGACCCAAAGACCAATTTCGATGGTGTCCATGCTTATTCCTGCCCTTCGAACTGTTCGGCCTCGGCTGCTGCCTGCGCTGCTGCGTCCTGTATGAGCGGAACTGCAACGGGTCTATCCACACCCCGCACAAATGCGCGGCCATAGCCCCATGTCTGCAAAAGCAGTCGAAAACACAGGACTGAGAACGCTAACGGGGCGAGCAGCTTGGCTGGCCAGATTGGAATGCCGATATCGATCGAGCTATCACGGCTCCACAGCGGTGCACCCCAGTCAAAGGACCGGTCGAAATGCGCCCAACTGCCCCAAACCAGCGCCATCATCAGGATCAGGATCAGAACAACCGAAACCAATTCAAACAACCACACTGCGCGGCCATGCAGTCGCGCGATAAGGATATCCATCCGGATATGACCGCCATTTCGCTGTACGAACGAGATTCCAAGGAACGCAATTAGCGGCATCGCCTGTTCGATCCAGTCCACGTATCCGGGCAGCGGCGCATTCATCGTATTGCGTCCACCAACAGAGACGACCGCAAGAACCATCAGGCAGAACACGCCAATGCCGCTGAGCAATGCCATTAACTTTTCAAGCCGCAATAGGGCCAGATCCAAACGGCTCAGGAGGCTGTCATCCTCCAGTACCGTGGCATGTCCTGCCATCTCGTTTTCTCCTGATGGGCGATTGAAGTGACCGGGCGCAAGGGCCCGGTCGATAGAATCAGCTTCCGCCGCGCTGATCGTTTAGCGTTGACTTCACCAGATCATAGAGTTCCTGCGCCGGCAGACCCTGCGCCGACATATCGGCAATCCACTGATCCCGGATCGGGTCGGCGGCCTTGGCACGGAAGTCTGCAATCGTCTCGTCCGAGATCATCACCTTCTCGACGCCCTTTTCTTCCAGCACGCCATCCCATTTCTTGAGCAGCTCGCCATAGTTGGCCAGGTAGTGAGCAATCGCTTCATCAATCGAACTCTCAAGTGCTTCGCGGTGCTCTGGACTCAGCGCCTCGAAGGCTTCGATATTCACCACCACTGGGCAGTTGACGGTGCCTGGATTCAGATTGGCTGTCCACCAGTCGGCCTTGTTGATGGTGCCGAACGAAAGATGCGCGTGTTGGGCAAAGGCTACTGTATCGACAACTCCAGATTCCATTGCGTTATAAGCTTCGGTCGCTGGAACCGAGGTGGGCACGCCACCAACCGCTTCGAATGCCTGGCCCAGTCCACCAGTTGCGCGAACACGCATGCCGTCGAACTCCGCGAGCTCATCACGCGGATCGCCGGTTCCAACCAGGTTGTACTGTGGCATCGGCGAGGTCATGAGAATTTGCGCGTTCCACTGCGCCATCTCGTCCTTGACGGCCTGATGCCCATAGACCGCATGGCTGACCGCTACTTCCTCCTCCAGGGTGTTCACTCCGAGGAACGGCAACTCCAACACGGTAATCGCCCGGTTCTTGTCGCGGTGATAGCCGGCACAAAACTGGGCCATTTCGAAAGCCCCGATTGAAATGCCGTCGAGGTTTTCCTTCGGTTTAGACAAGCCTCCGTAACTTACATTCATCGTGAACTCGCCGCTGGTTTTTTCGCTGACCAGTTCCGCCAGTTTTTCAACATGTTCGGTAAAAGCCCGCCGTTTGCCCCAAACCGAAACGTTCCATTCGGTCGCTGCAGCTTCGGTGACAAAAGCAAGGCTCAGGGCGGCAACGGCCGCTCCGCTCAACATCTTGTTCATAATGATCTCTCCCTTGACCGCGAACCTCATGGCAGGCCGCTTGCAAGAGAAGCTAGCGCCAACATTCACGACTGCCAACCCCTGGGCTCCTGACGGCCCGTCACCCAGAATTCACGGTTCACCTGAACCGCGAGCGCAAACGGGAACAAAATGTCGCGCGACCCGTCAAGGTAATTTTCGCGCGGAAGGCCGCCATGACGCGAGAGAGGATTGAAACCAAGCCCGTGTCATTGACTCTCTATCAATTGAAAACAAAGGATTTTATGATAATTTCCTCGCCAAAAATTTACTATTTTACCGCTGTGGAAAAACTTATTTACACACAAACCATTGGATTACAGCAAGTTATTTCTTTATTTTCAGATATGACTATTATCCGTCGCAGGGTAGGAACCGGATCGACAATGCTCTCCATGCGGGCGAAAACGGTCCCGGAACATTCAGTGACAGGGAGGAGCCCAAGAATGAACGCCGCTGCTCATTCAGAAGCCAAAGTTTATCCGCCATCTGCCGAAACCGTAGCACGTGCGCACGTAAACGCGGAAAAATATGCCGAATTGTATGCCGCCTCGATCGCCGATCCAGCCGCTTTCTGGGATGAACAGGGCAAGCGTGTTGACTGGATAAAGCCATACACCCAAGTAAAGGACGTTGACTACAGCTTTGGCAAGGTCTCGATCAACTGGTACGCCGATGGCACACTGAATGTGTCTGCCAACTGTCTTGACCGTCATCTGAAATCCCGCGGCGATCAGACTGCGATCATCTGGGAGCCGGACGAGCCGACCGACGACGCCCAGCACATCACCTACGCCGAATTGCACCGCCGCACCTGCCGGATGGCCAATATTCTGGAGTCTATGGGCGTGCGTAAGGGTGACCGCGTGGTGATTTATCTGCCGATGATCCCAGAAGCCGCCTATGCAATGCTTGCTTGTGCGCGGATCGGCGCCATCCACTCCATCGTTTTCGCCGGCTTTTCCCCGGATGCGTTGGCGGCCCGTGTCAACGGCTGTGACGCCAAAGTGATTATCACAGCCGACGAGGCCCCGCGCGGTGGCCGCAAGACCCCCTTGAAATCCAACGCCGACGCCGCCCTGTTACATTGCAAGGACACCGTGAAATGCCTCGTGGTCAAGCGCACCGGCGGCCAGACGACTTGGATAGAGGGTCGTGATTTTGACTATAATGAAATGGCGCTTGAAGTAGACGACTATTGCGCGCCGGCAGAGATGAGTGCAGAGGATCCGCTGTTCATCCTGTATACGTCTGGTTCAACCGGTCAGCCCAAGGGAGTGGTACACACTACCGGCGGGTACCTCGTTTATGCGTCAATGACTCATGAAATCACCTTCGATTATCATGATGGCGATGTGTACTGGTGCACTGCCGACGTAGGCTGGGTGACTGGTCACAGCTATATCGTATACGGCCCGTTGGCCAACGGCGCGACCACGCTGATGTTCGAGGGTGTGCCAACCTACCCTGATGCATCGCGCTTTTGGCAGGTTTGTGAAAAGCACAAAGTGAATCAATTCTATACCGCGCCCACCGCGATCCGTGCCCTGATGGGCCAGGGTAACGAGTTTGTCGAGAAATGCGATTTGAGTGATCTTAAAGTCTTGGGCACAGTTGGCGAGCCGATCAATCCCGAAGCCTGGAACTGGTACAACGAGGTTGTAGGAAAGGGCAAATGCCCGATCGTCGATACATGGTGGCAGACCGAGACCGGCGGTCACCTAATGACGCCACTGCCAGGCGCACATGCGATGAAACCAGGGTCGGCAATGAAGCCATTCTTCGGCATCCAGCCTGTCGTTCTCGATCCTCAATCGGGTGTGGAAATACAGGGCAACGATGTCGAGGGCGTGCTGTGCATCAAAGACAGCTGGCCTGGTCAGATGCGCACCGTCTGGGGTGATCACGAACGCTTCCAAAAGACCTATTTTGCCGACTACAAAGGTTATTACTTCACTGGCGACGGCTGTAAGCGTGACGCCGATGGCGATTACTGGATCACCGGTCGGGTCGATGACGTGATCAACGTCTCGGGCCACCGTATGGGCACCGCCGAGGTGGAAAGCGCACTAGTGGCCCATGCCGCCGTGGCCGAGGCAGCTGTGGTGGGTTATCCGCACGAGATCAAAGGGCAAGGCATCTATTGCTATGTCACCCTGATGAATGACCGCGAACCCTCCGAGGAACTGCGAAAGGAATTGCGCCAGTGGGTCCGAACCGAGATTGGACCGATTGCCAGTCCGGACGTCATTCAATGGGCCCCGGGCCTGCCCAAGACCCGTTCGGGCAAGATCATGCGCCGTATTCTTCGAAAAATCGCAGAAAACGACTTCGGATCTCTGGGCGACACTTCGACACTTGCCGATCCTTCAGTGGTCGAAGACCTGATTCAAAATCGGGCCAGTAAGTGAGGGTGTGATGGACACGGCCGTGACAACCACTCCCGCCGTTTTGATCCTTCTCGGCCCTCCGGGCGCCGGAAAGGGAACTCAGGCGCGAATGCTGGAAGAAAGATTTGGTCTAGTGCAGCTTTCGACGGGCGATTTGCTGCGCGAGGCGGTTGCTTCCGGGACACAGGCAGGATTGGCAGCAAAGGCTGTCATGGAAGCAGGTGATCTGGTGAGCGACGAGATCGTCATCGCAATCCTGCGTGACCGTATGGCGAAACCTGACTGCGCCCAAGGCGTTATACTTGACGGGTTCCCACGCACTACTGTGCAGGCCGAGGCACTTGATGCGTTGCTTGCTGAGACCGGACAGGAGATTGGCGCAGCCATCAGCCTTGAGGTGGAGGACGCCGAAATGGTCAAGCGCATTTCCGGTCGCTACACCTGCGCCGGCTGTGGCGAAGGCTATCATGACAGTTTCAAGCAACCAGCCGAAAACGGCAAGTGCGATAAGTGCGGCGGCTCGGAGTTTAGCCGCCGCGCGGATGACAACGCAGAAACCGTCGCATCCCGACTATGCGCATATCATGAGCAGACCGCGCCCTTGATTGACTATTATGAACACAAGGGCCTTCTGAAGAAAATTGACGCCATGGGCGGGATAGACGAGATCGCCCAGGGCCTCGCAACCATCGTCAAGGGGGCGATGGACTAAGCGAGCAATACCGGGGACGGTTAACGCCACCCCTCCCCCTTGAGTATTTAACCGGATCAACCGCCTAGGCGGACCGGTAATGGTATGTCTGATCGTCTTGATACGGCGGCAGGCACGTGGAGAGGGTTTGTCCGCTCAGCGGGCAGCCTTGGAGGAAGCAAGGAGGAACCGCCATGGCGGATCGTACTACAAACTCCGTACAGACGGCCGAAGCCGACAAGAGTTATTGGCAAGCCAATGTGCGGATCATCATCGTCAGCCTCATCATATGGGCGCTGGTATCCTTTGGGTTTGGCATTCTGCTGCGCCCGATGCTATCGGGAATCACCGTAGGTGGAACCGATCTGGGCTTCTGGTTCGCCCAGCAAGGTTCGATCCTGGTCTTTTTGGCCCTGATCTTTTTCTACGCCTGGCGGATGAACCGGCTCGACCGCGAATACGGCGTCGAAGAGGAGTAAGCCGCCATGGATCAGTTTACCATAAACTTGCTGTTTGTGGGCGCGTCCTTTGCGCTTTACATCGGCATCGCAATCTGGGCCCGCGCTGGTTCCACATCAGAATTCTATGCCGCCGGTCGCGGTGTACACCCGGTCACTAACGGTATGGCGACAGCAGCCGACTGGATGTCGGCGGCCTCGTTCATTTCAATGGCAGGCCTCATTGCCTTTACCGGATACGATAACAGCTCGTTCCTGATGGGCTGGACCGGTGGTTACGTGCTGCTGGCCTTGCTTCTTGCTCCCTATCTTCGCAAGTTCGGCAAGTTTACTGTGTCGGAATTCATCGGCGACCGTTTCTACAGCCCCACTGCGCGCATCGTGGCGGTAATCTGCTTGATCGTCGCATCGGTGACTTACGTGATCGGTCAGATGACTGGTGTCGGTGTGGCCTTTGGTCGTTTCCTTGAGGTCAGCAATACCACCGGTCTGTTGATCGGCGCCTGTGTGGTCTTTGCTTATGCCGTGTTCGGGGGCATGAAGGGTGTGACCTATACCCAGGTCGCCCAATACTGCGTTCTGATCACCGCCTACACCATTCCGGCGATCTTTATCTCGCTGCAACTGACCGGCAATCCTATCCCGGCCCTTGGCCTGTTCGGCGACACTGCGGGCGGAGAGCCGCTTCTTACCAAACTTGACGCAATCGTGAGCGAACTCGGTTTTGCCGAATATACCGCTCATCATGCCGACACCTTCAACATGGTGCTCTTCACCCTGTCTCTGATGATCGGTACTGCAGGTTTGCCACACGTCATCATGCGGTTCTTTACCGTGCCAAAAGTGGCCGACGCACGCTGGTCGGCAGGTTGGGCGCTGGTCTTTATCGCGTTGCTTTATCTGACCGCCCCGGCTGTTGGCGCCATGGCCCGTCTGAATATCACTGATATGATGTGGCCCAACGGTACCAACGGCGAAGCCGTCTCGGTCGAGCAGATCGAGAACGACGCTCGCTATGACTGGATGGCAACCTGGCAGAAAACCGGCCTACTTGGCTGGGAAGACAAGAATGGTGACGGCAGGATCCAGTATTACAACGATGCTTCCGAAGCCATGCAAGCAAAGGCAGCCGAAAAAGGCTGGGTCGGCAACGAGTTGACCAACTTCAACCGCGACATCCTGGTTCTGGCGAACCCAGAGATTGCCAACCTGCCAGGTTGGGTGATCGGTCTGGTTGCCGCTGGTGGTCTGGCCGCCGCATTGTCGACAGCCGCAGGTCTGCTGTTGGCTATCTCTTCGGCTGTCAGCCACGATTTGATCAAAGGTTCGATCAACCCGTCGATCTCGGAAAAAGGCGAACTGCTGGCTGCGCGGATTGCCATGGCCGTCGCCATCGTCGTTGCCACCTATCTGGGTCTGAACCCGCCGGGCTTTGCCGCGCAAACGGTTGCTCTGGCCTTCGGACTGGCTGCCGCCTCGATCTTCCCGGCGCTGATGATGGGGATCTTCTCGACCCGCATCAACAACACCGGCGCTGTCGCAGGCATGCTGGCAGGCCTGATCGTGACCCTGGTTTATATCTTCCTGCACAAGGGCTGGCTGTTCATTCCGGACACCAACTCTTTCACCGATGCCGACCCGCTGCTGGGTACGGTCAAGTCGACCTCGTTCGGCGCCATCGGTGCGGCTGTCAACTTTGCCGTGGCCTATGTGGTCGCCGGCATGACCAAAGATACCCCGCAGGAGATCAAAGACCTGGTCGAAAGCGTGCGCATTCCGCGTGGTGCGGGTGCTGCGCAGGATCACTGAGGTGTCGGGCCTCTGGACTGGTTCCCTCCCGTATGAGGCCTGCCCTCTTTGACCCGATGGTCCCGCCCGATTATTCCGGGCGGGACCTTTCCGTTTCATTTCAAGGTTGCCCTAATGCCTTTGTCACCAGAACAGATCATCAGGTTTCTGAAATCGGTACACCCCTATGACGCGCTACCGACCGACGTGCTGGTGACAATCGCAACACGGGTAGACGCATGGGAGGTCGAAACCGATTTCGCCGTTTACGACCTTGGCGAGACGTTGCCGGGGTTGTTCATTGTCTACGAAGGTCAGATCGAAATCAGTGATGAGAATGGTGTCGTCGTCTCTCACCTCGGCATGCGTAATTCTTTCGGGGAACGCGGGCTTTTGCGCGATGGCAAGGCAGTTACCAGCGCCCGCGCGGACACACATTCCGTTCTGCTGTTGCTACCGCCGAACCTGTTTCATGATCTGATTGCCCAACACGAAGTATTTGCCAAGTTCTTCAACCGCGCGCGAAGCCCGAAACCGCAACAAGACAGTCTGGCAACAAGTTCGGTTGATACTTTGATGGCGAGAAATCCCGCCACCTGCCCACCCGAGACACCCGTTCAAGACGCAGCGCTTATAATGCGCGACAGGGGAATTTCCTCGATTTGCATCACCGAGAAAGAAACCCTGAAAGGCATAGTAACGGTACGGGACCTGTCCGGGAAGGTCGTGGCAGAAGCGCTGCCCGCCTCTACACCCATTTCTCAGGTCATGACTCCACACCCTTTGACTCTGTCACCAAGCGACATCGGCTCGGATGTGCTGCACGCAATGATGGAAAGGCATATCGGACATATTCCGATCACTGAGAGTGGTCGATTGGTGGGTATGGTCACCCAAACCGATCTAACCCGTTTCCAGGCGGTCAGTTCTGCGGAGCTGGTCAGTGCCATCTCACGGGCGACCAACGCAGAGGAAATGGCGAAAGTCACCGCCGAAATTCCGCGCCTGCTGGTACAACTTGTGGCAGGCGGCAACCGGCACGAAGTTGTCACGCGCCTGATCACGGATATCGCCGATACCGCCACGCGCCGTCTGCTAAGCCTGGCCGAGGAAAAGTTCGGCCCGCCGCCGGTGCCATATCTGTGGCTAGCGTGCGGTTCACAAGGTCGGCAAGAACAAACCGGGGTGTCAGATCAGGACAACTGCATTATGCTGGATGATGCCGCCACAGACGCAGACATGCCCTATTTCAAGGCGCTGGCGGAATTCGTGTCTGGTGGCCTTAATATCTGTGGCTATTTTTTCTGCCCCGGCGACATGATGGCAACGAACCCGCGCTGGTGTCAGCCTGTGCGCGTGTGGAAAGACTACTTCGCCGGCTGGATCGCCAAACCCAACCCCGAGGCGCAAATGCTGGCGTCTGTCATGTTCGATCTGCGCCCTATCGGCGGTACATTCGATCTGTTTTCCGACCTGCAGACTGACACCCTGAAAGCGGCCAGCCGAAATTCGATCTTCGTGGCCCATATGATCGCGAATTCACTGAAACACACACCGCCGCTGGGTCTGTTGCGCGGTTTTGCTACTATCAGGTCGGGTGAGCACCGCAACACGCTCGACCTCAAACACAATGGGGTTGTGCCCGTGGTGGACCTTGGGCGGGTCTATGCGTTGCAGGGAAAGTTGACTGAGGTGAATACTCGTGCGCGAC
>NZ_JBXWQW010000078.1:0-11931 GCF_059612585.1 Ruegeria sp. YKSF57
AAGCAATGATCTCACGATGAAAACGAAAGCCTCTAAGGCATGGCATGATCGGTGGGATGTTCATTAGCGCGACATAGCTGGATCACTCAGCCTGTACAACTTGGCAATACCACCTGGAGATCTATGCGGCGGTGAAAGAGGCCGAGTTCGCGTCGTTCCGCGAAGAAATCTCGCCCCGCGAAAACGATTGGTACCTTTGATCAGCCCGTCCGATTCAGTCGCCCAGCCGTGTCAGAACCCAGTCGTGAAACCGCTTGATGTCAAATTCCTGAGGCATCAGGCGGCCGCCCCTGAACCGGGAAACGCGCAGACCCCTTTGGTTCATCTCACAGGCGGCTCCGTCCTCTTCCAACACGGCGGCGGCAAAATCGACGACGTTGTCCATATCGAAACCGGGCGCAGCGAGGGTCTCGGGCAGGAACAGCCACTCCGCTTTCAACCGCGTGCATTCGGGCGAGACAGGTGTCAGCGAGACGATGCGCACATAGTCGACATGCGCGACGATGAACGCGGTCGGATAGATCGTGACAAAGGTATGCCCGGCGGCGCGTTCCACCGCGGACAGATCGGGAAAGATCGGACCACAGGGTTGACCATTGACCGTCCAGGTTTCTGTCCCGGATTCCAGAACTGGGCCGTCGTAAGGCGATCCGCTGGCTTCTGCGGCCGACATGATGCCCTGCCTATAGACCGGCACCCGTGTGCTGAGCGAGGGGTGAATACCTGGGCAGTGCAGGCATTCGTTGTAGTTTTCCCAAAAGACCTTCCAGTTGCAGGCCAGTTCGATTTCGCGGGCATGGCCGGTTACCAACCGGTCCATGGGCCAGTTATCCAGGGCGGCAAGACCCAGATCCGGCGCAAATTGGGGCGGGGTTTCGTCAAGGCACAGGAACAGGCAGCCATTCCAGACCTTGTGCGAAACCGGAAGCAGCCCGTGTGCGTCCCTGTCGAAATCGTCCGTAGGGGTTGCATATGCGGTCGACCTGAGGCGGCCCGTCATGTCAAAGGACCACGCGTGATAGGGACAGGAGATGAGCTTGCCGTTATAGGCCCTGTCCTGTAGTCCGCAAAGTTCCGACCCCCGATGCGGGCAGACGTTCAAAAAGGTGGAAATATCGTCATCCTGACCGCGCGCGACCAAGACCGACTGACCGGCGATCTCGATCCGGCGCAGCGTGTTTGGCGGCAGGTCTGAAAGGCGCCCGGCATAGGCCCACTCCTTGTGCCAGATCTTCGCTCGTTCCCGCTCAAACCAGGTCTGTTCGTAATACGCCACAGGCGGCAGCGAGGCCGGGCAGTTCTTCAGTAATGGAGACGAGAACACGGGAGGATGAGACATGGTTTACCCCTGGATTTCTTGCCGCAGTCTAAGGGAGCGCGTCATTCAGCGGCAAGAAAATTCGTACCTGAACTGTCCGGCCGATATTACCAAGTTGTTCGCCCGGCATAATCGTGAGCCGGGAAGCGATCCGGCTATGGGTCAATCGCTTTGGGCAGCATTTCGCAGACTGCATTCGGCGGGATCGCCCGGAGCCGAACGACAAGTGGCACATGGACGAAGTTGTGATTTCGATCCGCGGCAAAAACAATGGCTATGGCGCGCTATCGACGCAGAAGGTGATGTGCTTGATATTCTTGTGCAAACACACCGAAATGCAAAGGCTGCAAAGCGGTTCTTCCAGAGGCTGATGACCCTATTTAGCGAACCAAGAGTCGTCATCCCCCCTCTCGTGACATTGCATTCGCAATGCACTGCCGGACAATGGATAAACTATGCAGCTATATCAAACCGATGAAAACACTGGCGCCGGACGCTGACCGTCCCGCCCACAAAGGTATAAACTATGCAATCGAAGTGTCGCATAGGCCCACCCGGAAGCGAGAGAAAATGTTTGGGCGGTTCAAATCACACCGGCAAGCCCAGAGGTTTCTGTCTGCTCATGACCAGATCAACCTTATCTTCCGTCCTCGCCGATACCAACTCACCGCAATCTCATACCGACACGCACGTTCTGATGCGTTCATCCTTTGGGACGAGTACACTGCTGAGATGGCAGCCTGATGGCTGCGAGACAACATTTTGCGCATCGCATCAAATAACTTGGCAATACCCCATCGACGATATCACGAGAGCCCACAAAACCTAACCCCGACCGATGTCTACTTCGGGCGCGACCAGACCCTCGCTTAGCTCAGGCCGCCATCTGTCCCAAAATCCCTGGCGACGGACAGTTTTGTCCAATCCATGCCGGCTCGTAACTCACTATTTTCGGCATACTTATTCCATAAATCCTGTTTTGTAGTCGAGAATATTTGGCGGATATTTGTTAGTAAACTTAGAAGTACTGGAGATAACTTGTGCAAAGCCATGCTCGTGTGGTTGTTATTGGAGGAGGTGTCGGTGGACTGTCGGCGCTTTACCACCTTTGTCTGGAAGGTTGGACCGATACTGTCTTGCTGGAACGAAACGAGTTGACCAGCGGCACAACGTGGCATTCGGCGGCGCAATGTCCCAGCGTGGCGTTCAACCAGCTGCTGCTGCTCCTGCGAGACTACACAATCAAGCTTTATAAGGAACTGGCTGACGATCCGGCATATCCAATCAACTATCACCATGGAACAGGTGGTATGCGCCTCCTGACCAACCCAACTCATGTGGATGAAGTGCTTCACATCATGTCGGTGGCCAAGGGGCTGGGTATTGAATTTGATCTGCTGGATGCGGCTGAAGCAAAGCGGCGCAATCCTTTGCTGAACACTGATGGAGTCCTTGCTGCGATGTGGGATGAACGCGACGGCGACATCGACCCGGCGCAGCTGTGTCAGGCCATGGCGGCCCGGTCCCGAAAGGCGGGCGCAATGATTCACCGCAACGCCCCCGTAACTGCCTTGAAACAAAAGCCTAACGGTGAATGGTTAGTGACAACAGGCAAGGGCACGATCACCGCCGAGCATATCGTGGTTGCTGCGGGTTATCGCGCCAATGAGGTCGGTGCATTGATGGGGATCGCGTATCCAGTCATTGCGATGGAGCACATGTACTTCGTCACCGAAGACATCCCTGAACTGGTTGAGCGCGAGACGCGCGTCCCTATGGTGCGCTGTCCGCGTGACACTTTTTATTTGCGACAAGAAAAGAATGGCCTTCTTGTCGGAATCTATGAACATGACTGTAAGACATTCGGGATGGACGGAATTGATCCTGATTTCGTCAATGCGCTTTGCCCGGATGATCTGGATCGTCTCTTGCCGAAGATGGAGCCGATTTTTGACCGCCTTCCGTGTTTGAAAGATGTTGGCATAAAGTCGGTGGTGAACGGGCCAATCACCTATGCCTCGGATGCAGGGCCACTGGTCGGAAAGCAACCAGGCCTCCGAAATTGCTGGTCGATGAACGGACTGCGCGTGGGCATTGGCGAAGGCGGTGGCTATGGCAAAATGCTCGCACAGATGATGGTGCACGGGGAAACGGAATGGGATACTTGGCAACTCGACCCGCGCCGTCTCACTAGTTTTGCCAACACTGAGTTTACTGCGCTGAAATCCATCGAGGATTACCAGCACGAATTCCGCTGGCATCTGCCGCACGAGCATCGCCCGGCCGGTCGCCCGGCCAAGGCGTCACCACTTTATCCGGTGCTGAAGGCCAAAGGTGCGGAATTTGGTGTCGTAAATGGCTGGGAGCGGGCAGAGTTCTATAAACAGGACCCAGCTTTCAAAACTTCATACGGTTATTCTTTTCAGAACTGGCACGATATTGTGGGGCGTGAAATCGAGGCGCTATGTACCAACGTCGGACTGGCAGAGCTTTCAGGTTTCAACCACTACCGCATCACTGGAGCCGGCGCGCTGGATTGGTTGAGTAGTCTGACCTGCTCCAGGGTTTCAGAAAAGATCGGAAAGGCCAGTTTGTGTTACTTCCTGACATCAAAGGGCAATATCGCAGGCGAGGCCACGATTGTACCTTTGTCAGATGGGAGCGTGTTTTATGGTTCTGCTGCCGCGGCTGAGTATCACGATATGGATTGGTTGACCGAACGTTTGCCCAAAGCATCAGATATTTGTATCGAGAGTCGCACCAACACGCACACAATGATTGTGATTGCTGGCCCAAAAGCCCGTGATTTGTTGGCTGTAGCGTCGCCGCGCACAAAATGGGGTCAAGCCGATTTTCCGTGGTTAAGCGCGCAGCGTGTCTTTATCGGATATATCGAGGCTTTGGCCATCGCGATCAGCTACTCGGGAGAGCAAGCGTTCGAATTGCATATCCCCAACACGCAACTCTACCCCGCGTATGATATTCTGACCAGAGTCGGTGCAGCATTCGGCCTGTCGCATTTCGGTATGTTTGCAATTGACTCGATGCGACTGGAAAAAGGTCATGGCCATTGGAAGGGTGACTTTATCACCGAATTCAATCCGATTGAGGCGGCGCTGCATCGTTTTGTCGACTTGTCCAAGGATTTCCCCGGAAAGTCCGGGCTTCTTGAGCAGATGAGTATCGGAAATCGCAAAGTACGGGTCATGCTTGAAATCCACGATGACAACGGACCAGCACAACCGGGTGAAGGCGTATTTGTGAATGGCGCGCCAATCGGGTCGATTACTTCATCCGCGTGGGGCTACCGCACTGGCAGAAACCTCGCCATGGCCTACGTTGACCCGGCATATGCAGGCGTGCTTACGGAAGTGGAAGTGTTGCTTTCGGGTGAAGTCACCAAGGCAATCGTAGGTCCGCTTTGCCAGTTTGATCCCGAAAACGCGCGGCCAAAAGGGAACAGTCAAATTGTCAATTTGCACTATTGACGGGGTACCGTAGACTAAATGCCCATTCCGAATTTGTGTGCCAACACGCGGCATCACCACATGTCGGACTGCGTCCCTCTGCAAGCGCAATCGATTCTTACCTGCCGCGCCGGGGAACGCTCCTCCTGATCGGCAGCGCTGAAAAGATAACTGTTCGCCGCGTCCATACCGCGCGTCATCATCGCCACTGTAACCGTGTCGAAAGGGAATTATGTTCTCAACACAACGTCGACACGGGACTATTTCAGTGGCCATTCACTTGCTGACTTGCCGGACGTTGATCGCCAAAGCCCCGTAGTAAATCCTCGTCGGCCTTCGTACAAAGATTGCGACACACCCCAATCAGTTGATCTCGGTCAAAGTTTGGCACATGCTGGCAGAGTAAGAGACGATTGCAGAGCCAATCTGGCGCGAGCCGAAGACAATGACCAGCCACGCGACGAGACGCAATTTTCTGCGCGGAAGTATGAACTCCGCGCCTGTTCCGCGCCCTTTTGGCGCTGGGGCCGATATGGCGTTTTTGGAGGCGTGCACGCGCTGCGGCAATTGCGCGGCGGTTTGTCCACAAGCGATTATCACAGCAGGTGAAAACGGGTTTCCCGTTGTTGACGTCAGCCGCAGGTCCTGCACGTTTTGCGGCGAGTGCGTCGATGCCTGCAAACCGGGTGCACTTAAACCGGATATGGAGTGGCCATGGCGGGTCGCGATATCCGACACCTGCTTGTCGCTTAACCGCGTGAATTGCCGTATATGCCAGGATCATTGCGAACTATCCGCGATCCGGTTCCAGCTACGTGTCGGCGGCAGCGCCGAGCCGTTGATCGACGATGCGTCCTGTACAGGATGCGGCGCTTGCGTCTCGGCGTGCCCGGCTGACGCAATTTCGCTTGTCCATTCTCAAACCGGCCAGGAGAACCGCCAATGACAAACATCTGCGGCTGCCTTGTGCATACCATGCCAGCCATGACCCGAAGCGTCATTGAAGCAATCGATGCGACTGAAGGGGGCGAGGTGCATGCGCATGAAGACGGACGTGTGGTGGTCACCATCGAGGATACCGAAACCCAACGGGCCTCGGATCAGATCATGGCCCTGCACCAAATTCCCGGCGTGTTGAATGTCACGCTGACTTATCACCATTTTGAAGAGCTTGAATCTGACAGCGCTTCACAGACCCAACACTGAACACTGGGAGACCATATCGATGACCGCTTCCGCATCCCGCCGTGCGTTTTTGAAAACAAGTGCTGCCCTTGCCACCGCTTCGGCGGCTGGCATTACCCTGCCGGAAAAGGCAGCGGCGCAACTTCCGAGCCCGGATATCCGCTGGGACAAGGCCGCTTGCCGTTTTTGTGGGACAGGTTGTTCCGTTCTGGTTGGCGTCAAAGATGGCCGCGTGGTCGCAACTCAAGGAGATCCCGAAGCACCGGTGAACCGCGGCCTCAACTGTATCAAGGGTTATTTCCTGTCCAAGATCATGTATGGGCAGGACCGCTTGACCACGCCGCTTTTGCGCAAATCTAACGGTGTGTTCGACAAGGAAGGCGAGTTTGAGCCTGTGAGCTGGGACGAAGCTTTCGACATTATGGCCGAGAAGTGGAAAGAGGCACTAGCCAAGAAAGGGCCGACCAGTGTCGGCATGTTCGGTTCCGGACAGTGGACGGTTTGGGAAGGATATGCCGCCGCCAAGTTCATGAAAGCCGGCCTGCGTTCGAACAACATTGACCCGAACGCGCGTCACTGCATGGCATCCGCAGTGGCAGGTTTCATGCGTACATTTGGCATTGACGAGCCGATGGGCTGTTATGACGATCTTGAGCACGCCGATACCTTCGTGCTTTGGGGATCGAACATGGCCGAGATGCACCCGATCCTGTGGTCGCGTTTGACCGACACCCGCCTTACCAAACCGGGCTGTCAGGTTCACGTCTTGTCGACATTCGAACACCGGTCGTTCGAGCTGGCCGACAACGGCATGATTTTTGCACCGCAAACCGACCTGGCGATCCTGAACTATATCGCCAACTACATCATCCAGAACGGCGCGGTGAACGAAGAATTCGTCAAGAACCACGTCAACATTACCAAAACAGCAACCGATATCGGTTATGGCCTGCGCCCAACACATGAACTGGAACAGGCCGCGGCGAACCCGTCACATGAAGGCAAGCACGGTGCGCTTACGCCAATCAGTTTCGAGGAATATGCCGAAGCCGTCAGCGAATACACCGTGGAAAGAGTTTCGGAATTGTCGGGTGTCCCAGCAGGAAAGCTGGAGCAATTGGCGCAACAATACGCTGATCCGAACCGCAAGGTGATGAGCTTGTGGACCATGGGCTTCAACCAGCACACTCGCGGGTCGTGGGTGAACTCCCTGATGTACAACGTGCACCTTCTGGTCGGAAAAATCTCCGAGCCAGGCAACTCTCCCTTCTCGTTGACCGGTCAACCTTCGGCTTGTGGCACAGCGCGTGAAGTCGGAACCTTTGCCCACCGCCTGCCCGCGGACATGGTGGTCATGAACGAAAAGCACCGCGACATCGCTGAGGCCAAGTGGGGCCTGCCCAAAGGCACTATTCCGGAAAAGCCGGGCTATCACGCCGTGTTGCAGCATCGCATGCTCAAGGACGGGGAACTGAACGCCTATTGGGTACAATGCACAAACAACATGCAGGCCGCCCCCAACATGCTGGAAGAAGGGCTGCCGGGCTACCGTAACCCGGACAACTTCATAGTCGTTTCCGATCCTTATCCGACCGTCACAGCGCTTGCCGCCGACCTGATCCTGCCGACTGCGATGTGGGTGGAAAAGGAAGGCGCCTATGGCAACGCTGAGCGCCGGACCCAGTTCTGGCGCCAGCAGGTGGATGCACCGGGTGAGGCACGTTCGGACGTCTGGCAGGTCATGGAATTCTCAAAACGCTTCAAGGTCGAAGAAGTGTGGCCGGAAGAGTTGGTGACGGCGAAGCCCGAGTATCGCGGCAAGACCTTGTATGAAATCCTGTACGAGAATGGCAAGGTCAACAAATATCCGCTGACAGAAACCGCCGAAGGTTTCAACAACGACGAGTCCAAGCATTTTGGTTTCTACGTGCAGAAAGGTCTGTTCGAAGAATACGCCGATTTCGGCCGCGGCAAGGCGCATGACCTCGCTGATTTTGACACATACCACCAGGCTCGCGGTCTGCGCTGGCCTGTGGTGGATGGAAAGGAAACACTCTATCGCTTCCGCGAGGGGTATGACCCCTATGTCGAAAAGGGCAAGGGCGTTCAATTCTACGGCAAGCCGGACGGCAAGGCGAACATCATCTTCGCGCCTTACGAGCCTGCAGCGGAAATGCCGGATGAAGAATTCGACCTATGGCTCGTGACCGGTCGCGTGCTGGAGCATTGGCACTCCGGTTCGATGACCCGCCGGGTGCCGGAACTGCACCGGTCGTTCCCATCGGCGGTGGTGTATATGCACCCTGACGATGCCAAGGATCGCGGCTTGCGGCGTGGGCAGGAGATCACCATCTCGTCCCGCCGTGGCGATATGCAAAGCCGGGTCGAAACCCGTGGTCGCAACAAGCCGCCGCGCGGGGTCGTGTTCGTTCCGTGGTTCGACGAAGGCCAGTTGATCAACAAGTTGACGCTGGACGCCACTTGCCCGATCTCGAAGGAGACCGATTTCAAAAAATGTGCCTGCAAGGTGGAGCGCGCATAAGCGCTCCGTCTAACGACCGAAAGCAAGGGACAGGGTCATGCCCGCCAATTCCAACCGTCAACTCAGGTCTGTGGACCGGCGCCGCTTTTTGCAGGATGCTGCCCGTGCGACTGCGGGTTGCGCGGTGTGTGGGCTTGGCCTGACCTATCTGGCTACGGACGCCGGCGCGCTTCCGGCACAGGCGCTGCGCCCGCCCGGCGCTTTGGCAGAGAAAGACTTCCTGGCCGCGTGTATCCGTTGTGGTTTATGTGTCCGGGACTGTCCCTATGACACGCTGAAACTAGCCGAACTTGGCGTCGACGGGGCCGCGACAGGTACTCCATTTTTTATTGCCCGCGATGTGCCCTGCGAGATGTGTGAAGACATTCCCTGTGTTGCCGCCTGCCCGACAGGTGCGCTCGACAAGGAACTCGCCGATATTGACGACGCGGATATGGGCCTTGCCGTTCTGATCGACACAGAACGGTGCCTGAATGCGTTGGGTCTGCGCTGTGATGTTTGCTATCGCGTCTGTCCCGTGATCGATAAGGCGATCACGCTGGAGGTTCGACACAACGAGCGATCCGGGCATCACGCCATTTTCATGCCGGTTGTCCACTCGGACGCGTGCACGGGCTGCGGAAAATGCGAAAAAGCCTGTGTGCTACCGGAAGAAGCGGCGATCAAGGTATTGCCGCGTCGGTTGGCAACCGCTGAATCTGCCGAACACTACAGACTGGGTTGGGAAGAACAAAATCCGCTGGTCGATGACCTGATCGACCTACCGGACCGCCTGCCGGGGCCAGGCACCGACAACCTTGTGGCGCCGGGCGGCTATCTGTCCGAACCGATCCCAGACCCCAGCATGGAAGGCGGGTTCAAACCCAGTTTTTCAATTCCGGGCGCCGAGGGGGCAGGGCAATGAGCGAAAGAACTCAAAGCCCCGTTGGCCACGAGGCCATAGCCGAAAAAGGCTGGTTGAACGCGCACAAATACCTTCTATTGCGGCGAACGGCACAGTTTTTCTTCCTGTATATCTTTTTGATGGGGCCATGGTTCGGCATCTGGTGGGTAAAGGGAAACCTCGCAAGTTCGCTGACCTTTGATGTGTTGCCGCTAACCGACCCGTTCGTGACCGTCCAGTCGATGCTCGCATTTCACTGGCCCGAGGCAACTGCACTGGTCGGCGCGCTAGTTGTCGGCACCGTTTATGCACTGATCGGTGGCCGCGTCTATTGCAGTTGGGTGTGCCCGATCAATCCTGTGACCGACGCCGCGCATTGGTTGCATGATCGCCTTGGACTTCAAAAGGGCTGGCAGCCCAAGCGAAGCACGAAATACTATGTGCTCGCCATGGTGCTTGCGGTGTCGCTCGCCACCGGCACGATTGCATGGGAATTGGTAAATCCAGTCTCGATGCTGCATCGCGGTCTTATCTTTGGCATAGGATTTGCCTGGGCATTCGTCATTGCGGTTTTTGTCTTTGACCTGATCGTGTCCCGCCGCGGATGGTGTGGTCACCTTTGTCCCGTCGGTGCATTTTATGGGCTGCTGGGAGCGCAATCATTGTTGCGGGTATCAGCACTAAACCGTGCCGCATGCGACGATTGCATGGACTGTTTTGCCGTGTGTCCTGAAATGCAGGTTATCACGCCCGCTCTGAGAGGAGAGGAAAATTCGACCCCTCTGATCCTCAGCCCGGATTGCACGAATTGCGGTCGCTGCATCGATGTCTGCGCGCCCGACGTCTTTCAATTTACCCATCGCTTCGACCCCAGGCCAAGCCCGGCCCGTCCAAAGCGGCGCAACCAGAAACACAACCCATCCGAGGCCGGTCGCGCGGCCTAAGCAAGAAACGGAGAAACTCAATGAAAACCTTAGCACTTACAAGCGCCCTCGCGGTCGCAGCCCTCGTTGGAAGTCTCGGATATGCTCTGGCACAGTCGGTCGACACATTGCGCGGCGCCGATGTCAACGAACCGGTTCCACTTGATCAGGTCCATCGCAATGTCGAAGGGCGCATTCAGCGCAACTATCGCCAGCAACCGCCGTTGATCCCGCACTCGGTTGAGCAATACCAGATCGACCTACGCACCAACCAATGTCTAGCCTGTCATGACTGGACCAAGGCTGGCGAACGAAACGCCCCAACCTTGTCGATGACCCATTATCTGGACCGCGAGGGCAACGAGTTGGATCGGATTGCAGGCACACGCTACTTCTGCAACCAGTGTCATGTGCCGCAAGCAGATGCTCCGGCGTTGGTTGACAATGTCTTTCAGCCGTCCTCAGACAACTAATCCAACGCAAGATTGAAAGGAGCACTGAAATGGCAGACTCCCCTGAAAAACGCGGTTGGATCCGCCGTCTATGGAACGGGTTCTGGACACCGGCCGTCATGTTCAGCTCGGGCTTTCTGATCCTTGCCGGCTTTTTGGCAGGTATCTTGTTCTGGGGCGGCTTTCACTGGACGCTGGAACTGACCAATACCGAGGAATTCTGTACGTCGTGTCACACGATGGAAACCAACCTGGGCGAATATCGCGAGACGGTCCACTACAACAACCACTCCGGTGTGCGCGCAATTTGCTCGGACTGCCATGTGCCTGACGAGTGGAGCCACAAGATCAAGGCTAAAGTCATGGCGGTCAAAGACGTCTATCACGAATTGGCCGGAACGATAAGCACGCCCGAAAAATACGAAGATCACCGTTTGAGCATGGCGTCTGCCGTGTGGAAGAAGATGAAGGCGTCGGACAGCCGGGAATGCCGGAACTGCCATGACTTCGACTATATGGATTTCACCATCCAGGAAACCCGCGCCGCCTCGGAACACCAACGCGCAATCGACAACAGCATGACTTGCATCGACTGCCACCAAGGCATCGCTCACAATCTTCCGCCCGGCTATCTTGAGGAGTACCAGAAGGTTACTGAAGTTTTGAACTCGGAAACTGGCGGATTGATCCATCAACAAGCTTCGGCGGAAAGCGACCAGATCAAGTCATATCTGGACACGCGGACAGACTGAGAAGGGGCGAGACATGTTAGAAATTTTGGGAGACATCGGTAGCAATATCCTCAGTTTGCCGGGCGTTCTGGGCCTGGCGCTGGGGATGATGACCCGACAACTTTGGTTAGGTGCTGTCATGGGGGGCGTTGTTGGTATTGCCGAGACGCTGGTTTTTGCAGGTTTCCAGTTTTCTCGTGTTGATACCGTCGATCTGGGGATCGCAATTGTCGTCGGTATTTGCGCCGGGAGCCTGGGCACAGCCATTCGCTTGAAAGGAGCTACCGCCTGATCGGATGGTATTACCAAGTTATTGACCTAAGCATGTAAGGTATTGGCGAAGGCAGGTTCAGGCTGTCATTTCCGCAGTGCAATCGTTCCAGAGGTTGAAGGCGTCGGAACGAGCGTGGCGGTATGAGTTTGCGTTGAG
>NZ_JBXWQW010000079.1:0-11866 GCF_059612585.1 Ruegeria sp. YKSF57
TCTCTGGTTGCAATTTCTGCTGCACGAAAGGGAAATGTCGAACGCCTGAGCGTCGGCACCGTCTGTCTGTCCTACTGCCTGCCTCGTGTGCGAGGCGCAATCGCCCTCGCACACCAAGTGTGGGAAATCCGGGTGTAGGGCGTCAAGCCCCCCTGCGATAATTGGTCAGGCAGTGCTCGGGACGTGCCTTGCCGGTTCGTTGTCCTTTCGTCAGATGGCTGAACTGTGACCTGCCTTGCTCAGGTCATACGCGTCGAAGCTGCGGGCGATCATGCGGGTCAATGGACGTGCCTCAGTCGGGATGAACAACCCGTCGTCGGTGATCCGAAGCATGCCGGGAAACGCCCGATCGGCATCGGCGTACATCTGTTTTAAGTCGTTTGCCGTCACATCGTGGTCGCGCAAAATCTCAGCCGAATCGATCCGGAAATCGCACATCAACGCCTCGATCAAACGGGCGCGCAGAATGTCCTGCCCCTTGAACAGATGCCCGCGCGTGGTCGAGAAATTGCCTTCACGGATGGCCTTGGTATGCACTGAAGTTGCCGGTGCGTTCTGTGCGTAACCTTGTGGGAAGCGCGAGATCGAACTCGCACCGACACCGATTAGAACCTCGGCTTGATCGTCGGTGTATCCCTGAAAGTTGCGCTTGAGCCGCCCCGCATTGAGCGCATGAGTCAGCCCGTCATCCTGCGTGGCAAAGTGGTCAATGCCGATTTCCGCGTACTGGTCCCAAAGGAACAGGCGTCGCGCGGTTTCGAATAGTTCCAGACGTTCCTCGGGTGTCGGCAACGCGTCCGAAGGAATCAGCTGCTGACGTTTGGCCATCCAGGGCACATGCGCATATCCATAAAGTGCTACGCGGTCGGGATTGAGCGACAAGAGCTTTTGCACGCTTTCAGTCATCCGTGACTTTGTCTGGTGTGGCAGGCCGAACAGGATATCGGCATTCAGACTGGCAATACCACGCTCGCGAATCATTTCTGCCGCCTTGCGGGTGGTGTCGTAACTTTGTATGCGCCCGATGGTTTTCTGAATGTCCTCATCGAAATCCTGAACCCCGATCGAGGCGCGATTCATACCCGCATCGGCCAGCGCATCCAGCCGATCGTCATCAATTTCGTTGGGGTCGATTTCTACCGAAAACTCGGCACCCGCGCCCAAGGGAACGATGCTCAGTATCCGCGCTGCCAAATCCCGCATCAGATCGGGGTTTAGCAGGGTCGGTGTGCCGCCGCCCCAATGCAGGCGCGACAGTCGGACGCCCTCGGGCAATCGAGCCGCCAAAAGGTCCAATTCCGCCTTTAAAACATCAACATAGGCAATGACCGGGTTATCGGTTTGCGTGCCTTGCGTCCGGCAGGCGCAGAACCAGCATAGTCTGCGGCAGAAGGGGACATGGACATAAAGCGAGATGGCACTTCCGGGCTTGATGCCCGAAATCCAGTCACCAAATAAGTCAGGTCCCACATCGTTGTTGAAGTGAGGTGCAGTCGGGTAGCTTGTATAGCGCGGAACTTTCGCGTCAAAAAGTCCGAGCCGAGCCAATTGTGATTTCGCTATCATGAGGATACCGTTATGGGATGTCTGGCTCGGCGGCATTGACCGAGATCAAGTGGATAAACGGATGACTCTGCAGATTCAGCTCGACCATTCGAATTGCTCCGATTGTCCGATCCGACATCGGGCCGTTTGCGCTCATTGCGACCGAGACGAACTCGAGTTGCTGGACGAGATCAAGTATTATCGCAGCTTCGAAGCCGGGCAGACAATCATCTGGTCGGGCGATCAGATGGGGTTCGTCGGCTCGATGGTGTCGGGAATCGCTTCGTTGACACAGACGATGGAGGACGGGCGCACGCAGATGGTAGGCTTGATGCTGCCCAGCGATTTCGTCGGTCGTCCGGGTCGTGATACTGCTCCTTACGATGTGGTTGCCACGACCGATGTCGTGATGTGCTGTTTTCGTAAGAAACCCTTCGAAGAAATGATGGCGCATACACCCCATATCGCGCAGCGTCTGTTGCAGATGACATTAGACGAACTGGATGCGGCACGTGAATGGATGTTGGTTTTGGGCCGGAAAACCGCGCGCGAAAAGATTGCCAGCCTTTTGTCGATCATCGCCCGCCGCGATGCATCCGTGACCAAGACGGGCTTGTCCGGACCGATCGTGTTCGACTTGCCGCTGACGCGCGAGGCGATGGCAGATTACTTAGGCCTCACCCTGGAGACCGTCAGCCGGCAAATTTCGGCACTGAAAAAGGACGGTGTCATCGAACTGGAGGGAAAGCGGCACGTGACCGTTCCCGATATGGGGCGCCTGATGGAAGAAGCAGGTGACGATTCCGATGGCGGATTTCCGGTTTAGGCTGTCTGCCTCAACCATTTGGCAACCTTCCCCACGGAAGAGTCTGATTTGAACGGCCTTGCGCTCCAAAGCTTGAGGTCGTGTTCCAGTGTTACACGTGTGTCAAAAGGCGCCACCAGCTGACCGCGTTCGAGGTAAGGTGCCACCAGGATCTCGTGTCCCATCAGTACACCGGCACCATTCACGGTTTCTTCTACCGCCAGAGAATAAAGCGAAAAAACGGGGCCTCGAGGTGCGAACTGCCAATTCGACAATGCCGACTTCGTCCAGATATCCCAGTCGCCACTCCAGGTCGTGTCGGATATGCAGGGCACGTTTCTCAGATCTTGCACCGTTCTCAGACGTTCTACCAGGGTCGGAGCGCAGACGGGAAAAATAACGTCCCGGGCCAAGGTCTCTCCGGGCAAATCGCCAAAGAAAAGATACAAATCGTATGGCGCTCGTTTTAGATTTGGCGGCGCTTCCATTGCAGTCAGCGAAACCTCGATCTCCGGGTTTGCGGCGCGGAGCGCAGGCAGGCGCGGTGACAGCCACAGTTGCGCGACCGAAGGCAATGCCACGATGTGAACGATATGGGGCCGGGCTTGCGCGCGAAGCGTTTGAGTTGCGCGACCCACCTCGTCAAAGGCTTGCGTCAGGTTCGGCAAAACACTGTATGCCAGTGCCGTCGCAACAACGCCTTTCGCCGACCGTTCGAACAGGGGTGCGCCAAGCTCTTCCTCCAACGCCTTCACATGTGCAGAAACGGCCCCGGGCGTTACTCCCAGCTCTTCAGCGGCGGCGGCAAAACCGCCAAGGCGTGCTGCCGCCTCGAACGCGCGCAAAGCGTTCAACGGAAAGGTTCTGGGGCGAGGGGGAGCGACGGGCATTATTTAGCCTCAATTTTTCTAACCCTAATTTTTCATAAAACTGGTTTGCAGGCAAGTGGACGCAAAGGACATTCTGGGGACAACATACGGAGGTCAAAAATGCCAAATCTTGCCAGACGTTCCTGGGTTCCTTCCCATTGCGAAGCCCGCGTTCAGGACATCGCGGCCCAAACCGCAGAGGCCTCGACAGATCAGATTGCTGCTCGTCTCGATGCGCTCATCGCCCGCAACCGCGAGATTCACGACGTAGAGTGTTTCAATCTCAACCCCGCGACCAACGTCATGAATCCGCGCGCCGAAGCTGTTCTGGCTGAAGGATTAGGCAGCCGCCCGTCGCTGGGGTATCCGGGCGACAAATACGAGATGGGTCTGGAAGCCATTGAAGAGATCGAAGTGATCGCAGCTGAACTGGCAGCACAGGTTTTTGGTGCTCGTTACGCCGAAATCCGGGTCGGTTCCGGCGCGCTGTGCAATCTCTATGGCTTTATGGCGCTGGCCCGTCCGGGCGACACGATCATCGCGCCGCCCGCCAGTATCGGGGGACATGTCACTCATCATAAGGGTGGTTGCGCGGGACTTTATGGGCTGACAACGCTTGACGCCCCGGTCGATGCCGATGGCTATAGCCTTGATCTGGATGGATTACGGGCGCTGGCCCATAGGCACAAGCCGCGTCTGATCACGGTGGGTGGGTCGCTGAACCTTTATCCTCATCCGGTTGCCGCTGTTCGAGAGATCGCCGACGAGGTCGGGTCCAAGGTTCTGTTCGATGCCGCGCATCAATGCGGGGTCATCGCCGGTGGAATTTGGACCAATCCACTGGATCAGGGCGCACACATGATGACCATGAGCACCTACAAAAGCCTTGGCGGGCCTGCCGGAGGTCTTATCGTGACCAACGATGCGGAAATCGCCGAAAGGCTGGACGCCATCGCCTTTCCCGGCATGACCGCAAATTTCGACGCTGCGAAATCGGCGGCTCTGGCAATCACCATGCTCGACTGGATCGAATATGGCGCAGCTTACGGTCGGGCGATGGTGGATCTGGCACAGGCGTTGGCGCTTGAGATGGAGGCCGTAGGCCTACCGGTTTACAAAGGCAAAAACGGGGCAACGGCCTCTCATCAGTTCGCAATCGAAGCCGCGGCCTTTGGTGGCGGGCAGACAGCGTCGAAAACGCTGCGTAAAGCAGGTTTTCTCACTTGCGGCATTGGCTTGCCTATCGCGCCGGTTTCAGGGGACATGAACGGTCTGAGAATTGGCACACCGGAACTCGTGCGCCGGGGCGTCGGGCCCGAACACGCAGTTGAACTGGCTGCTCTGGTTGCTCAGGGGTTGACCGGCAACGATCCCAGAAGCGTGGGTGAAAAAACCCGCAATCTTCGCCAGAAATTTCAGGGGGTGCACTATGTTCGGACGTGACCTGTAAACGCGTGCGTGGTCTATTGCAGCTGAATCAATAGGGAGTGAAACATGCAGTTTGGAAGCCTGTTGAGCATGCTGATTGTTGGCGCACTGGCCGGATGGTTGTCGGGCAAGATCATGCAGGGCCGGGGATTTGGCGTGATTGGCAACATCATCGTCGGGATCGTTGGCGCCTTCCTGGCCGGAACGATCTTTCCAGCGCTGGGATTCTCGGTCGGCGGTGGCATCATCGCATCGGTTTTCCACGCGACAATTGGCGCCGTGATCCTGTTGTTTGTGATTGGGTTGATCCGCAAAGCCGGTTGAAAAAGGCGCCTGTGTTAGGCGCCTTACAATGGTTTCCTGTTCAGTGCGCCATGAATACGGGCACCGTCGCCTGTTCCAGCATGTTTCGTGTGGCACCGCCAAGGATCGCTTCGCGGAATCTGGAATGGCCATAGGCACCCATGACCAACATATCCGCATCGGTGTCAGCCGCATGGCGGTTCAGGATGTCCGATACCCGCGTCATGGTCTTACTCAGAACGTCGATCTCACACTTGACTCCGTGCCGCGAGAGCATCTGTGACAACAGCCCGCCGGGGTCCGAGCGGTCCGGTCCGTGGGTCGGGGGGTCGATTACTACGATCCGCACCAAGTCTGCGGCCGTCAGGAAAGGCAACGCGCTGCGGATGGCGCGCATTGCTTCGACGCTTTCATTCCAACCGATAAGGATTGTTCCGGGTCGCGCCACCGGTTCAACATTGTCCGGAACGACGAGAACAGGGGCGTGCCCTTCGAACATTGCCGCTTCGACAATCGGTTCAGCCTCGGCCCCGCGGTCTTCGCCATAGGGGCGGGACAAGATCACCAGATCGGAAAACCGCGCGCGATGGGCGACGTGGCGGCCAAGATCGGCAATTTGCGCAACTCCATTTTCCGCCGACCAACGCACTCCGGACTTACCCAGGTAGTCCTCGGCAAAATCCAGAATCTCATCGGCTTCGCTATTCGCGCGGCTTAGCGTTTCCTGAAGGATCAACGCGTTCGCACCCGCATAATAATAACCGGTTTGACTGCGGTCGACGCCCAGACAGAGCGCCTCGACGTGGCTGTCCTGAGCCTGGGCCAGTGCCACCATCTGCGCAAGCGCCGGTTTGGCTGATGAGATATCCGTCATCACGGTGAGCAGGGATTTAAAGGACATTTCAACCTCTGAGCTGCCGGTGTGTCAAAACGTGCCACCGATTTTCATATTTCCTAGGTTATGCGTGTCATATAATTCAAGCTATTGTCTTGACACAGATCAAAGCAACTTGCGCTGCCATTCTACATTACGGCAGCCAGTCAAAGAAGTCTGCGCGGCAGCAAGAACCGCGTGGGGCATGGCAAAGGGACGCAAAATGTCAAACTATATCAAGCTTATCGCGCTTGGTCTGATTGCGGTATTCGCCGCGATCGCGGCCAATTACGCGCGAGATCTGGCTTATCAGGTGCATGCCATTCTCATAATGGTTGTCGCCGCCGGTCTTTTCATCTGGACACTGCGCCGTACTGACGAGGTTCTGCCCATCGATTATTCGGGCGAATACATGGACGGTGTCGTGCGTTATGGCGTAATCGCCACCGCATTCTGGGGCGTTGTCGGCTTTCTGGCCGGGACCTTCATCGCATTTCAGCTGGCCTTCCCGGCGCTGAATTTCGAATGGGCGCAGGGATTTGCGAATTTTGGCCGTTTGCGCCCGTTGCATACATCGGCGGTAATTTTCGCGTTTGGCGGCAACGCCCTGATTGCCACGTCTTTCTACGTCGTGCAGCGCACCAGTGCCGCGCGCCTTTGGGGCGGCAATCTGGCATGGTTCGTGTTCTGGGGCTATCAGCTGTTCATCGTACTGGCCGCAACCGGTTACTTGCTTGGAGGGACGCAATCCAAGGAATATGCCGAGCCTGAGTGGTATGTCGACTTGTGGCTGACTGTCGTCTGGGTTGCCTATCTTGCGGTATACTTGGGCACGATCATCAAGCGGAAAGAACCCCATATTTACGTGGCCAACTGGTTCTACCTGTCGTTCATCGTGACGGTTGCCATGCTGCACCTTGTCAACAACATGACCATCCCGGTCAGCATCTGGGGCTCGAAATCCGTGATTGTCTGGTCGGGTGTACAAGACGCCATGATTCAGTGGTGGTACGGCCACAATGCTGTGGGCTTCTTCCTGACCGCGGGCTTCCTTGGCATGATGTACTATTTCATTCCGAAACAGGCCGAACGCCCGGTGTTTTCGTACAAGTTGTCGATCATCCACTTCTGGGCGCTGATCTTTTTGTACATCTGGGCCGGTCCGCACCACCTGCACTACACAGCACTGCCTGACTGGGCGTCGACGCTGGGCATGGTGTTCTCGGTCATCCTGTGGATGCCGTCCTGGGGTGGCATGATCAACGGCCTGATGACGCTGTCCGGCGCTTGGGACAAGCTTCGCACCGACCCGGTAATCCGGATGATGGTAATCTCGGTCGGCTTCTACGGCATGTCCACTTTCGAAGGCCCGATGATGTCGATCCGCGCGGTGAACAGCCTCAGCCACTATACCGACTGGACCATCGGTCACGTGCACTCTGGCGCGCTGGGTTGGAACGGCATGATCACCTTTGGCGCGCTGTACTATCTGGTGCCAGTACTGTGGAAGCGTGAGCGTCTGTATTCGCTTCAAATGGTCAGCTGGCACTTCTGGCTCGCCACGATCGGCATCGTTCTCTATGCCGCTTCCATGTGGGTGACCGGTATCATGGAAGGCCTGATGTGGCGCGAAGTTGATGCCAACGGCTTCCTGGTGAACTCGTTCGCCGACACCGTTGCCGCCAAGTTCCCGATGTATGTGGTGCGTGCGCTGGGTGGGGTCATGTTCCTCGCTGGTGCCGTCATCATGTGCTACAACCTGTGGATGACCGTTCGTCGGGCGCCGGCCAAAGAGGCCAGCCTCGGCGTCGCGGTCCCGGCTGAATAAGGAGGGCCGGAGCAATGGCAATTCTCGACAAACACAAGATCCTCGAGACCAACGCGACCCTCCTGCTGATCTTCAGCTTTCTGGTCGTAACCATCGGTGGCCTCGTGCAGATCACCCCGCTGTTCTATCTGGAAAACACCATCGAGAAGGTGGAGGGCATGCGCCCTTACACCCCTCTCGAAATGGCCGGGCGCGAAGTCTACATCCGCGAAGGCTGCTATGTCTGCCACAGCCAGATGATCCGCCCTATGCGGGACGAGGTCGAACGTTATGGTCACTACTCGCTGGCGGCGGAATCGATGTACGATCACCCGTTCCAGTGGGGCTCAAAGCGCACCGGACCGGATCTGGCCCGCGTCGGTGGCCGCTACTCGGACGAATGGCACGTCGATCACCTGCGTGACCCACAGGCCGTGGTCCCGGAATCGGTGATGCCGAAATACGGCTTCCTCGAAAACAGGAAGATCGACGGCAAATACATCGGTGACATCATGGCCGCAAACGCGCTGGTCGGAACACCGTATTCGGACGAGATGATCGAAAACGCAGTCGCCGATTTCCGGGCGCAGGCAGATCCGGACAGCGATTATGACGGGCTGCTGGAACGCTATGGCGACAATGTCAACGTACGCAACTTCGACGGCCAACCGGGCGTGACCGAAGCCGATGCCTTGATCGCCTATCTGCAGATGCTGGGTACGTTGGTCGATTTCTCGACCTTTACCCCTGATGCAAGCCGCTAGGGAGGGGTGTGATGGAAGAATACACAATCCTTCGGCAATTCGCGGATAGCTGGATGTTGCTGGTCCTCTTCACCTTTTTTCTGGGCGTGGTCCTTTGGGTCTTTCGCCCCGGCGCAGGGAAAGAGCACCGCGACAGCGCCAACATCCCGTTCCGGCATCAAGATAAACCCGCCACATCCAAGGAGGCGCGGCAATGAGCAAGACACCTGAAAAACAACCGGGTGATCCGAAAACCACCGGGCACACTTGGGACGGAATCGAGGAATTCGACAACCCGATGCCCCGCTGGTGGCTGTGGACCTTCTACGCCACCATTATCTGGGGTGTGATGTATACCATCGCTTACCCAGCTTGGCCGCTGATCAACTCGGCCACCGCCGGTGCGCTGGGGTGGTCAACCCGCGCCGACGTTGCCGCTGAAATCTCCGCGGTGGAAGAGGCTAACGCCGCCATCAACGACAAGCTGGCATCCGTGGAATTGACCGCAATCCAAGGCGACGCCGAACTCAACGGATACGCAGTTTCGGCCGGTGGCGCCGTGTTCAAGACCTGGTGCGCCCAGTGCCATGGCTCGGGCGCGGCAGGGGCCAAGGGCTATCCGAACCTGTTGGATGACGACTGGCTGTGGGGTGGTGATATCGAAAGTATCCACTTCACCATCAGCCACGGTATCCGCAATTCGGATAGTGACGAGGCACGGTATTCGGAAATGCCGGCCTTTGGACGGGACGAACTGTTGGGCGAAGAGGAAATCGATCAAGTCGTGAACTACGTCATGTCTCTGTCGGGCGAACCACAGGACGCAGGCGCGGTCGAAGCCGGGTCGGTTGTTTTTGCCGACAACTGTGCAGCCTGCCACGCCGAGGATGGTACCGGCGATATCTACCAAGGCGCGCCGAATCTGACAGATGCGATCTGGCTTTATGGTGGCGACTACGACACGCTGATCGACACTGTCAGCAACAGCCGGTTTGGGGTCATGCCCGCCTGGAACACCCGCCTGACCGAATCCCAGATTCGCGCGGTATCGGCCTACGTCCACCAGTTGGGTGGCGGTGAATAAGACTTGAGGATACCTCTGGGCGGCTTGCCGCCCAGAGGGTGAGGTGCCGGCTGTTCCATCTGTTCGCGCGTTTCCTGAACAGCCGGCGCCAACTAACCGAAATGCTAGTTGAAGTCTGTCGATTGCTGAAACCGGCAATCGTGTTTTCTTTATGCATGTTTTGCCACGGGTTCAAAACCTAAATTGAAGATGCGCTTTTTGACCCATGTCAAAGTTGTACCAACTATGATCTGTGAGAACACGCGCAAGTGCCCCAGATCTGGAGTGAGTCCGTGAGCGAATCCGACCCCGCCCCCAGCCTTTACGCCGCAAGGGAGCCGATTTTTCCGCGCCGCGTACAAGGTCCGTTCCGAAACCTGAAATGGATCATCATGGCGGTGACTCTGGGTATCTATTACCTGACGCCATGGATCAGGTGGGACCGGGGGCCCAGCCTGCCGGATCAGGCGGTGCTTCTGGATATGGCCAACCGCCGGTTCTATTTCTTCTGGATCGAAATCTGGCCGCACGAGTTCTATTTTGTCGCTGGTCTGCTGATCATGGCCGGCCTCGGCCTATTTCTGTTTACATCCGCCCTGGGCCGGGTCTGGTGCGGTTATGCCTGCCCGCAGACGGTCTGGACCGATCTCTATATTCTCGTCGAGCGCTGGATTGAAGGCGACCGCAACGCCCGCCTTCGCTTGCACCGGCAGAAAAAGCTCGATTTCCGCAAGGCGCGTCTGCGCATTACCAAATGGATTGTCTGGCTGCTCATCGGTCTCGCTACCGGCGGCGCGTGGGTATTCTATTTTGCCGATGCCCCGACGCTGGCAAAGGATCTGGTCACGCTGAACGCTCATCCGATCGCCTACACCACCATGGCGGTGCTGACCTTTACAACCTTCTTGTTTGGCGGCTTCGCCCGCGAACAGATCTGCATCTACGCCTGCCCTTGGCCGCGCATTCAGGCGGCGATGATGGACGAAGACACGCTCGTCGTCGGTTACCGTGAATGGCGGGGCGAGCCGCGTGGCAAGGGCAAACGCGTCGAGGAGTCGGAGCTGGGCGATTGCATCGATTGCATGGCCTGCGTCAACGTGTGTCCGGTCGGCATCGACATCCGCGACGGGCAGCAACTGGAATGCATCACTTGCGCCCTGTGCATTGACGCCTGTGACGACATGATGGCCAAGATTGGCAAGCCGCGTGGATTGATCGACTATATGGCGCTCAGTGACGAAGGTCGCGAGCGTGCAGGGCACCCGCCCAAAAACGTCTGGAAGCACATCCTGCGCCCGCGCACGATCCTCTACACCAGTCTGTGGTCGGCGGTCGGGTTCGCGTTGCTGTTCGCGCTCTTCATCCGATCCGATATCGACTTGACGGTGGCGCCAGTGCGCAACCCGACCTTCGTGACCTTGTCGGATGGATCGATCCGCAACACCTATGACGTCCGGCTGCGCAACAAGCATGGCGAAGACCGGCTGTTCAAGTTGTCGCTGACGGGTGATCCGACCATGCGCATACAGATTGAAGGCACTGATTACGATGTTGTCAACGTTCCGGCTGACACGGCACAGCTCACTCGTGTATATATCATGGCCTCCAAGGATGCTGCGCCGTCCGCGGCTCAGGCAACTCCGGTCCGGATCTGGGTCGAGGATCTGACCAGTGGCGAGCGCGCCTACAAAGACACCACGTTCAACGGACGAGGGAACTGACCATGGCGGAACGCCAGTTTACCGGAAAACATGCGCTGGCTGTATTTGTCGGGGCGTTTGGTGTGATCATCGCGGTGAATCTGATTCTGGCCTATAGTGCGGTGAAGACCTTTCCGGGGCTTGAGGTAAAGAATTCTTATGTCGCCAGCCAGGAATTCAACACCCGCCGCGACGCGCAGGAATCTTTGGGTTGGACCGTGCGTGCTGATGCGGCGGGCGGGTTGATCTTTCTTTCGATCATTGATGCATCCGGCACCCCAGTTGAGGTGCAAAAGCTTGACGCGGTTGTGGGGCGGGCAACCCATGTGAACGAAGATAGCCGGCCCCAATTTCGCTTTGACGGCAGTGCCTATGTGGCCAAGGCCGAATTGGGAAAAGGCAACTGGAACATTCGTATGGTCGCCACAGCTGCGGATGGCACGGAATTCACCCAAAGGGTGCTTCTGCGCGTAAAAGGATGATGTGATGTCTGCCCAGATGCGCCCAGGCACAGCGGCTTGCCCCGGATGCCTCGCGGCTCCGGCTGAACCGGCGCGCGCCATCCTCGAGGATGTTCAGATTGCTCTGTCGCTGCCGGGCATCCACTGCTCGGGATGCATTGCCACAGTCGAACGCGAGTTGAGCGCCTATCCCGGCGTCGCCGATGCTCGGGTCAATCTGACGCTCAAGCGGGCGATGATCCAGGCTTCGGCGAATGTGCGCGCTGCC
>NZ_JBXWQW010000080.1:0-11834 GCF_059612585.1 Ruegeria sp. YKSF57
GCCGCGTTCGAACGGGTATAGGGAATGCCAAGCCCGCCGCCCAGGTCCAGCCGCCGGATATCATGCCCCTCGCCGCGCAGGCGCTCGGTCAGCTCTGCCACTTTCTGATAGGCCTGTGCAAACGGTTCCAGATCGGTCAGCTGCGAGCCGATGTGAACGTCAATGCCAACCACTTCCAGACCGGGCAATCCGGCGGCATGGGCATAAACTTCGGACGCACGCGAAATCGGTATGCCGAACTTGTTCTCGGACTTGCCGGTCGCAATCTTGGCATGGGTCTTGGCGTCCACGTCCGGATTCACCCGCACGGTGATCGGCGCAACCTTGCCAAGCTCCAGCGCAATCGCGTTGATCACCTCCATCTCGGGCTCGGACTCGACATTGAATTGTCGAATGCCACCGCTCAGCGCGATCCGGATCTCGTCCGCTGTCTTGCCGACGCCCGAAAACACGATCCGCTCACCCGGCACACCAGCCGCTTTGGCACGCAGGTATTCACCGACTGAAACCACGTCCATCCCCGCGCCTGCCTGCGCCAGCGTTTTCAGGATCGCCTGATTGCTGGCAGCCTTCATCGCATAGCAGACAAGGTGGTCGGTGCCCTCCAGCGCCTCATCGAACAGCCGGAAATGCCGCAGCAGCGTGGCCGTCGAATAGACATAGAACGGGGTACCCACCGAAGCGGCGATTTCGGTTATCGGAACGTCCTCGGCGTAAAGCGCGCCGTCGCGGTACAGAAAGTGATCCATGTGCCCGCGCTTAGACCAAAAGAGGCATAGGGATCAAATGATTCCGCTTGAAGCTCGCCTCAGAACCTGTGCGAGCCGCCGACCCGCGCATAGCCGGATATCCGGATGCCTGGTTGCGACGGTTCCCCCTGCGCCTGAGACGTCGAGAGCGGTTTTGATGCCGTGCTCGGCTCACACGCAGCCAGAGCAAGAAGTGACATGATCAAAGCGATGAATTTCATAACGTCTTCAGAACCCGAACAGGACGCTGACCGGCCCCTTCTGCAGGCCGACAGCCCCCGCTGTATAAATTCCGCTGTTCGAAATGCCCACGCCCGCGTTCAGTGTCGGCTGCACCGGTTCACCATCCGCACCGCAGCCTGCGAAAAGCAACGTCAAAACGAGCAACGGAATGGTTCGGATCAGGGTCATGCAATTGCCGCCTTCCACCGTTCGATCTGGCTACGCACCTGCGACGGAGCGGTGCCGCCATAGGACTGACGCGAGTTTACCGAATTTTCCACGCCAAGGACAGAATAGACGTCGCCGGTGATCCCGGCATGGGCCGACTGCATCTCGTCCAGCGACAGGTCCGGCAAGTCGCAGCCTTTCTTTTCCGCCTGGGCCACCAACGCGCCGGTGACGTGGTGGGCATCGCGGAACGGCAGGCCCAGCACCCGCACCAGCCAGTCGGCAAGATCGGTGGCCGTCGAAAATCCCGACCCGGCAGCAGCCGCAAGACTATCGCGGTTGGCTGTCATGTCCCTGACCATGCCCTCCATCGCCGCAAGCGCCAGCATCCAGTTGTCGGCGGCATCAAAGACCTGTTCCTTGTCTTCCTGCATGTCCTTGGAATAGGCCAGCGGCAGCCCCTTCATCACCATCATCAGCGCGGTGTTGGCGCCAAATATCCGGCCCACCTTGGCCCGGATCAGTTCGGCTGCGTCGGGGTTCTTTTTCTGCGGCATGATCGACGACCCGGTCGAGAACCGGTCGCTGAGGATCACAAAGCGGAATTGGGCCGACGACCAGATCACCAGTTCCTCGGCAAACCGCGACAGATGCACGGCGCTGATCGAAGCCACCGACAGGAATTCCAGCGCAAAGTCACGGTCGCTGACGGCATCCAGCGAATTCGCGGCGGGACGGTCAAAGCCCAACGCCTCGGCCGTCATGTGCCGATCAATCGGGAAAGAGGTACCCGCCAGCGCCGCCGCTCCCAACGGCGATTCGTTCATCCGCGCACGGGCATCGCGGACGCGGCTCAGGTCACGGCCAAACATCTCGACATAGGCCATCATGTGATGACCCCATGTCACCGGCTGTGCGGTTTGCAGGTGGGTGAAACCGGGCATGACCCAATCGGCCCCGGCCTCTGCCTGCGCCAAAAGCGCGCGGATCAGGGCCAGCAGGCCGGATTCGGCGGCATCCAGCTGGTCCCGAACCCAGAGTTTGAAATCTGTCGCCACCTGGTCATTGCGCGAGCGACCCGTGTGCAAACGACCCGCCGGTTCGCCGATGATCTCCTTCAGCCGCGCCTCGACATTCATGTGAATGTCTTCCAGCGCGGTGGAAAACTGAAACTCTCCGTCCTGAATTTCTGACAAAACGGTGAGCAGCCCTTCCCGAATGGCCTTGGCGTCACTATCACTAATTACGCCCGTCGCGGCCAGCATGGCGGCATGGGCCCGAGAACCGGCAATGTCTTGCGCCGCCATCCGCTTGTCGAACCCGATCGAAGCATTGATTGCTTCCATGATCGCGTCAGGACCGGCGGCAAAGCGGCCGCCCCACATCTGGTTCGAGGATTGATCGGTCATGCTGGAAAACCCGGAGTTGATATGCGCCTATTTCGTCTGATCCCCCTTTATATGGCCCTCGCGCTGGGTGCAAACACCGCAATGGGCGCGGATGTCGCAACGCTCGAAGCGCTGCGCGACGGCAGCCTCAAGCGTCTGATCGTGCATTCCCAGCCCAAACCGGTCGAAGTCGTCGAATTCCAGCTGGAGGATGACAAGGGTACCGGCTCAATCGCCGATTATCGCGGCAAATATGTCCTGCTGAACTTCTGGGCCACCTGGTGCGCGCCCTGCCGCAAGGAAATGCCCCAGATCGCCGAGTTGCAGGAAGAATTCGGTGGCGACAAGTTCGAGGTCCTGACACTTGCCACGGGTCGCAATTCGCCCGCGGGCATCAAGAAATTTTTCGAAGAAAATGGCATCACCAACCTTCCGCGCCATCAGGATCCGAAACAGGCGGTCGCACGCGAGATGGGCGTCATCGGATTGCCGATCACGGTGATTCTCGATCCCGAAGGCAACGAGATCGCCCGCCTGATCGGTGACGCCGAATGGAATTCAGACAGCGCCAAGGCGATCGTTTCCGAGTTGATTGGCGCCAATAGCTAAACAATCAGGCCAAAAACGACCGAATCGTGTTATTCTCCGAGCGTTTTTTTAAAGGAGAATAGCTATGAGAATTGTTTCGCACTTGGCCGTTGCGGCCAGCATCGTTCTGTTTGCGGCGACTGGCGCCAACGCCAAGGAGATCAAAAAGAAGCAACAATTCATGGATGCGGTCGTTGGCAAGAAACTTGTCAGCGGGAACACTTGGGTAATGGTATCGGCAGACGGAAAGATCTCGGGCGTTGGCAAAGACAATGCCAAGGTCGTGGGTGCCTGGGTGTGGAACAAACGCTACTGGTGCCGAAATGTAGTGGTTGGCGACAAGGCCCTTCCCGAGGATTGCCAAAAGGTTTCAATCGACGGCAATCAGGTCACTTTTACGCGCAACAAGGGCAAGGGTGAATCGGGAACCTTCACAATTTCCAACTAAGAACACTTCTTTCCTGTTTTGTGCTAAACTGAAACCGGCTCCATCCGAGCCGGTTTTTGCGTGCAGCCGGGGAAAGGAGGTAGCGATGAAACCCGTGGTTTTGCTGATAGGACGCCTGCCGAACGTGATCGGCGACGTGGCGCGTCAACTGGAACATCTGCCCATCGAATGGCTGGGCGCCCATGATCAGGCCGAAGTGATCCGTCAGTTGGAAACCGAACCCCGCATTGCCTGCGCAATCATGGGGGCCGGGCTTGACGATGCCACACGCGGTGCCCTTGTCGGGATCATCGCATCGCGGCGTCCCGACATCTCCATCCACCTCAAGGACCGTGCCTCGGGGCCAAGCGGGCTCGGGCCGTTCGTCGAACGCGTCGTCCGGCACGAGGTTCTGAACCGGATGCAGCCAAGCTGACGCCACGCCACCTTTGACAGTTTCCCGCCGCCTTTGCAGATTGTCGCCGGGAGGCACCGATGCCGCTGGAAATACTGTTACTCTTGGTCGTCGGCGGCATCGCAGGGATCGCCGTGGTTCTGCACCTGTCGGGTCGCTCGAACCTGCGCGTTCTGACACCCGACAGCGTACGCGCGGAATGGGCGCGCCACTTTCCCGAAGACCGCATCATCGACGCAACGCTCAACCATTGCGGCCACGCCGCGCTGGTGCGCACCGACACGGGCCCCGGACTGCTGTGGTCCTTCGGGGCCGACACGGTGGGCCGGCGCCTTTTTGACTTTGACTGGCTGGATCATCCGCAAGGGGTGCATTTCTTCTTCCACGATTTCGGCGCGCCACAAACACTCGTCCGGCTGGACGAAACCGAACGCCCGCACTGGAAAAACCTGTTGAGACAGCCATGACAGACCAGATCACCTATCCCGATGTCGTCCAATGGGCGGTGCCGTTCTTCATCGCCGCGATCATGGCCGAGTTTCTGTGGATCGCCCTCAAAGGCCGGGGCGGGCGGTATGAAACCCGCGACGCCGTGACCTCGCTGATCATGGGGGCAGGCAATGTCGCCTCGGGGCTTTTGCTGGGCTTCATCGCCTGGGCTTTCTTCATGTGGCTGTGGCGCCTGACCCCGCTTGATCTGGGTGCCTCCCTCCCTGTTGTTCTATTGTGCTTTGTCCTCGACGACCTGCGCTACTATTGGGTGCACCGCTTCGGCCACCGCATCCGATGGGTCTGGGCCAGCCATGTGAACCACCACAGCTCGCAGCACTACAATCTCACCACCGCCCTGCGACAGACCTGGACCTATACGTTCACCTTCATGATGGTGGTACGCGCGCCGCTCATCCTGCTGGGCTTTCACCCGGCGATGGTGCTGTTCTGCGGCGGCCTGAACCTGATCTATCAGTTCTGGATCCACACCGAGGCCATCGGCAAGATGCCCCGCTGGTTCGAGGCGGTGATGAACACCCCCAGCCATCACCGGGTGCATCACGGGCGCAACGCGCGCTATCTGGATTGCAACTATGCCGGCGTGTTCATCATATGGGACCGGATGTTCGGCACCTTTGTCCCCGAACAGGCGAGCGAAAAGGTGGACTATGGGCTGGTCCACAACATCGGCACCTTCAATCCCCTTCGCGTGGCCTTTCACGAATGGGTGGCCATATTCCAGGACATCGCACAACCTGGGCTGAATCTGCGGCAACGCCTGGCCTATGCCTTTGGCCCCCCGGGCTACAGCCATGACGGCAGCCGCGACACCTCGGACCGGATCAAGGCAAAGCACCTTGCCCGCCATCCCCACTTGCAGGGCACGCCGGGATTTGAAGGGTCCGGCGACCCAGCCATTTCCGGCTCACAGCAGGCTTCCTGACCGGGGGTCGCTTGCGGCCGTGCTTGAAATCCGGACCGCCAAACCCCCATATGAAGGCGATGCAGTTCAGGTGCCCGTCGGAGTCGAGTATGAGCAGAGTATTGGTTTTATCGGTCGCAATCGGGCTGATCGGGCTGGCCCTGACAATGATCGCCGCTCTGGGCGCTTTCCCCGCCGCAATTATCCTCGCCGGGTACGGCCTGATGAGCCTCGGAACCCTCGGAGCGGTGACGAGCGCGGTTCTGGCGCACCTGTCGACGCGCTGAACCTCCACAACATTTTCATAAAAAGCGAAAGTTAACCGATACTTCACCACTCGGCCCCGAGACTGCTGCCGTGTGTTGACAGGATTCGGTTGGCGGAATGCAAAAACGCAGGTTCAAAAAGGCGGTATCCGACGGGACGGAAACCCCCCTGAGTGCAGCGGTGGCGGGTCGGGACCGGTCGATTCTGCAAATGGTGACCGAGGCGGTCAAGCACAAGCAATGCATGCTCGCCTATCAGCCCGCCGTTCAGGCCACGCCGCCCAATACACCGGCGTTTTACGAAGCATTCATAAGGGTTCTGGACGAAACCGGCCGGATCATCCCGGCAAAGGAGTTCATGCCACAGGTCGAAGACACCGAAGTTGGCCGGGAACTGGACTGTATCGCGCTGGAAATCGGGCTGCGCCAGATGGCGCACAATCCCGATATTCGGCTGTCGATCAACATGTCGGCCCGCTCAATCGGGTATTCCCGTTGGTCTGCGGTGCTGGATAGATTCCTGACCAAGAACCCGACGCTGGGTGAGCGGCTGATTCTGGAAATCACGGAAAAATCAGCCATGCAGGTTCCCGAACTGGTCATCGATTTCATGGATCGGTTGCAGGCCCGTGGGATTGCCTTTGCACTGGACGACTACGGGTCCAGCACTTTCAGCTTTCGCCATTTCCGCGACTTCCTGTTCGACGCGGCCAAAATCGATGGCCAATTCGTTCGCGGCGTCGACCAGAATCCTGACAATCAAACCCTGATCCGGGCTTTGATCGCCGTCGCCCGCGAATTCGACATACTCGTCACGGCCGAATCGGTCGAAACCCGGGAAGAGGCCGAGTTTCTGGTGCGCCACGGTGTCGATTGCCTGCAGGGATTCCTGTATGGCGCCCCCTCCGTCGCACCGCCCTGGAAGACAAAAAATGATGAACGGGCCAGCGCTTAAGGCCTTGCCGCAACAGCGAAACACCGCCTGAAATATCGAACTGAGACAAGCTGACCGTTGCTGCAACTGCAGCATTGCGCTATGGCAATGGATGTTAGAGCGGGGGATAACGAGGCGCTCTGCATTCTGAGGGATGCCGTCCCGATGACCTGCGCCGTCAAATTTCCCGAAAGACTATGACGGTAAAGGATTGACTGAATGACCAACGTAGTAATCGCATCCGCCGCACGGACCGGCGTCGGCAGTTTTGGCGGCTCATTTGCGAACACCCCCGCACATGACCTTGGCGCAGCCGTTCTCGAAGCGGTCGTTGAACGCGCCGGTGTCGACAAGGGCGAAATCAGCGAAACCATCATGGGTCAGGTCCTGACCGCCGCCCAAGGCCAGAACCCTGCCCGCCAGGCCCACATCAACGCTGGCCTGCCACAGGAAAGCGCCGCCTGGGGCATCAACCAGGTGTGCGGCTCGGGTCTGCGCGCCGTGGCGCTGGGCGCGCAGCACATCATGCTGGGCGATGCCGAAATCGTCTGTGCAGGCGGCCAGGAAAACATGACCCTTTCGCCTCACGCCGCCGCTCTGCGCGCCGGTCACAAGATGGGCGACATGAAATACATCGACACCATGATCCGCGATGGTCTGTGGGATGCCTTCAACGGCTATCACATGGGCCAGACCGCCGAGAATGTTGCGGAAAAATGGCAGATCAGCCGCGACATGCAGGACGAGTTCGCCGTCGCCTCGCAAAACAAGGCCGAAGCGGCGCAGAAGGCAGGCAAATTCAAGGACGAAATCACGCCGTTTACCATCAAGACCCGCAAGGGCGACATCGTGATGGACAGCGACGAATACATCCGTCACGGCGCAACGATGGAAGCCATGGCAAAGCTGCGCCCCGCCTTTACCAAGGACGGCTCGGTCACAGCCGCAAACGCTTCGGGTCTGAACGACGGCGCTGCGGCCACGCTGCTGATGTCGGCTGAAAACGCCGAAAAGCGCGGCATCCAGCCTCTGGCCCGTATCGCCTCTTATGCGACCGCCGGACTGGACCCGTCGATCATGGGCGTCGGCCCGATCTATGCCTCGCGCAAGGCGCTGGAGAAAGCCGGCTGGTCGGTTGACGATCTGGATCTGGTCGAGGCGAACGAAGCCTTTGCCGCGCAGGCCTGCGCCGTGAACAAGGACATGGGCTGGGATCCGGCCATCGTGAATGTCAACGGCGGCGCAATTGCCATCGGCCACCCGATCGGCGCTTCGGGCTGTCGCGTTCTGAATACGCTGCTGTTCGAGATGAAGCGCCGCGACGCCAAGAAAGGTCTTGCGACCCTCTGCATCGGCGGCGGCATGGGCGTTGCCCTGTGCGTGGAGCGCGACTGAATGCTCTGTCACCGCAAATAGTCAAAGGCGCTTTCGGGCGCCTTTTTCTTTGACACCGCGATTTTTTGCTGCACCTGCGACAATATTTGCACGAAAGCCCTGAATTACTTCGCGAAACAATATTGCGCATCTGCGGCATAGTTTGTAGCAAGATTACCAAGACAACTCTAATCGGAGGAATTCTCTATGGCACGTACAGCACTCGTCACCGGCGGCTCCCGCGGTATCGGCGCAGCAATTTCCAAGGCGCTCAAAGCCGAAGGGTACAACGTCGCAGCCACCTATGCAGGCAATGACGAAGCTGCGGCAAAGTTCACCGAAGAAACCGGCATCGCCACCTACAAGTGGAATGTCGCCGATTACGATGAATCCAAGGCGGGCATCGCCAAGGTCGAGGCCGAGGTCGGCCCGATCGACATCGTGGTCGCCAACGCCGGCATTACCCGCGATGCGCCGTTCCACAAGATGACCCCGGAACAGTGGCACCAGGTGATCGACACGAACCTGACCGGCGTGTTCAACACCGTGCACCCGATCTGGCCCGGCATGCGCGAACGCAAGTTCGGCCGCATCATCGTGATCAGCTCGATCAACGGTCAAAAAGGTCAGTTCGCACAGGTGAACTATGCCGCCACCAAGGCCGGCGATCTGGGTATCGTCAAATCTCTGGCTCAGGAAGGCGCACGCGCAGGCATCACCGCCAACGCGATCTGCCCCGGCTATATCGCCACCGAAATGGTGATGGCCGTGCCAGAGAAGGTGCGCGAGGCGATCATCGGCCAGATCCCCGCAGGCCGTCTGGGTGAACCCGAAGAAATCGCACGCTGCGTGACTTTCCTGGCATCCGACGATTCGCAGTTCATCAATGGCTCGACCATCTCGGCCAACGGCGCGCAGTTCTTCGTCTGAACACGAGCACCGGAAATGAAATCGGGCCGGTCCCAACGGACCGGCCCTTTTTTATCCCGTAAGAACGCGCGCGCTGCGTTCAGCGGGAACCCATGAACCATGCAATAACCCGTCTGACCGTTTTGCCTCGCTCTTCATGCGCGCGTCGAAACGCACACCGGGTCGCGGCCATAGCTGTCATCTCGATCATGTCTGGCATCCTTTCGATTCAGTATACTTTGACTTGCTATCAGCATGCGGCACTGTTTCATCTTCCACAAACGAGACTTTTCAACTCTTCGATTTAGTTTTACTTAACTGAGTATGAGTGACCGCCTTCCCCCTCTGACCGCCTTGCGCGCCTTTGATGCCGCCGCGCGTCACATGTCTTTCGCCAAGGCCGCAGACGAGTTGAATGTCACCCCGGCCGCCCTGTCCTTTCAGATCAAATCGCTCGAAGACCACTTGGGCCGGCCGCTGTTTCGCCGCCTCAACCGTGCCGTCGAACTGACCAACGCGGGCAAGGCGCTGGCCCCCGGCGCGGCCGATGGGTTCGCCACCCTGCAATCCGCGTGGACATCCACCCGCCGCCTGCTGGACAACACGACGCTCACGGTGACCGCAGGGCCAGCCCTGACCGCCAAATGGCTCGCGCCCCGCCTATACGAATTCGCCCGCGCGCATCCCGAAATCGATCTGCGGTTTTCGGCCACCCTGCGCAATCTGGACCTGAACCGGGACGACGTCGACGTCGCGATCCGCTTTGGCTATGTACAAGACGACGAGCTGTACTCGGTTCCGGTCAGAAAGGAGTGGCTGACACCGGTCATGACCCCTGATCTGGCCGAACGGTTCCCGACACCACAAAGCCTGACGCAGGCACCGCTGATCCATGACGATTCGATCGGCTTTCTGAAACCGCCCTGCGACTGGCCCACATGGTTTCGCGCCGTCGGAATCGATTTCACCCCGACCCATGGCGCCCATTTTTCGCACGCCGATCACGCCATAGACGCGGCTGTGGCGGGTGTCGGTGTCGCGCTGGGGCGGCGGCCAATGATCCTCAAGGACATGCTCGAGGGCCGGTTGGTCGCCCCTTTCAAGATTGCCATCGAGACCAGAGCCCGATTTCGGTTCCTATGCCTCAAAGGCGCCGAAACCCGCCCTCAAATCGCAGCATTCCGGGACTGGTTTCTTGCAGAGATCGAAAAGACCGCGCATATCTCGGACGAATTCGAAATCATACCGGTCGAGGATATTCCCCCGAAATGACCCGCAATCGCGCCACGACAATCGGCTTTGTCGCCGTCCTCCTTTGGGCACTGCTCGCCCTGTTCACCGTGGGTTCGACCCCGACGCCGCCGCTGCTGCTCAACGCGATCTGTTTCAGCATCGGCGGCACGCTGGGCCTGATCTGGACGGCACGGACCGGCGGGCTGTCGCAACTGAAGGATGTACGCTGGACGGTTTTTCTGTTCGGCGCGATGGGGTTGTTCGGCTATCACGCACTGTATTTTTCGGCGCTGCGCATGGCCCCAGCCGCCGAGGCTGGTCTGATTGCCTATCTCTGGCCCCTGCTCATCGTCCTGTTTTCGGGATTGCTGCCCGGAGAGCGCCTGCACGCTGGTCACCTGATCGGCGCCGTTCTTGGCTTTTCCGGCGCGGCGCTGATCATCACCGGCGGTGGAAGCGCCGGGTTTCAGGCTCAGTACCTTCCCGGCTATCTGCTGGCCCTACTCTGCGCACTCACCTGGTCGGGCTATTCGGTTCTGTCCAGGCGATTGGGCAAGGTGCCCACAAGTTCGGTTGCGGTTTTCTGCGTTCTGACTGCGCTTGCGTCATGGGGCCTGCATTTCGCGGTCGAAGAAACGGTCTGGCCGCAAACGACACTGGCCTGGGCCTCGTCTGTGGCACTCGGTCTCGGCCCCGTCGGGCTGGCCTTCTATGTCTGGGATATCGGGGTAAAACACGGCGACATTCAGATGCTCGGCACCAGTTCTTATGCTGCGCCGCTGTTGTCTACCTTAGTGCTGGTTCTGGCCGGTATCGCCGCACCCTCCTGGGTGCTGGCGATCGCAGCTCTGCTGATAACCAGCGGTGCCGCCATCGCGGCACGCGCCAGCCTCAAATCTTAGCTTGAAAGACGTTCGATCTCTTCTTTCAGTTTGAGTTTCTGCTTCTTGAGTTGAGCGATGTGAAGATCATCGATACCTGGGGAGCGCTGGGCTTCTTCTACTTCGACACTGAGGTTAGCATGCTTCCGTTTCAGTTCGGTCAGATGTGCGCTCACGCTCATGGCGATCCTCCTTGTCAGTGATTTGTACAATTCAAGTTGAGCATATCGTATTCTGACTGTCACGCGGGATCAGCACCGAATCTGTCACAAATTCTTCAATTTCGGCCATTGGCCGCTTATCGTGTCTTGGGCCATTGCATAGGTGCCCCTTCGCGCTGAACCGCAGCGATTTCGGGCGTGTAATGATCCTCGTCGCGCAGGTGTTTCTCACCCATGTGAAGAATCACCGGCGCGTGCAGAACAAACGCCGCCCGACCACCCTTTTGCGCCCGCAGGATCAACAACTCCGGTGCCCTGCCCAGACGTGGCGACAGGGGCAGGACCTCGACCGACCCCAACCGCCCCGTACAGGCGGCCAGCATTTCCGGCAGGCGGTCGGCACGCTGGATCATGTGCAAATAGCCGCGCGGCGCCAGACGTTTTGCCCCAACCGCGATCCACGTATCCAACGGCGTCCGCTCACCCATGGCGACATGCCGCCCCGCATCTTTCGAAGGGCTGTGCGCGCCAGCACGGAAATACGGGGGGTTCGCAATGACATGGTCGAACTGGCGCTGGCGCAGATCAATGGGCAACTCGGCAAGATCCGCCTCCACGACCTCCAGGCCGACGCCGTTCTCCTCGCCATTGCGATGCGCCAGTTCCGCATAAGCTGGTTGCAGCTCCACACCGGTCAGGGTCATC
>NZ_JBXWQW010000081.1:0-11637 GCF_059612585.1 Ruegeria sp. YKSF57
GTTCGGCGAGGTCACCGCTATGCAGGAGACCGAACGCGCCATCCGTACCGCCGTGCAGGCGGCACAGAAGATGGCCGAGATCCGCGTCGACCATGTCATCGCCTGTTTTTCGGGGGCCAATCCCCGGTCTTACGGGCTGGACGCGCAGATCGATCTGGAAACGCAGATGGTCAGCGAGGCGGACATCGGGCGTGTCCTGAGCGCCTGTGACGTGCCGGAATACGGGGCGGGGCGCGAGGTGCTGCACGCCCAGCCGGTGAACTTTGCGCTCGACAACCGTTCGGGCCTGATCGACCCGCGCGGCCAGCTGGGTCAGACGCTGGCGGTGGACATGCATATGCTGACCGTCGACGCCTCGGCGATCTACAACCTTGTCCAGTGCATCAAGCGCTGCGATCTGGAACTGGCGGGGATCGCCAATTCGGCCTATGTCTCGGGTGTCTCGGCGCTGGTCGAGGACGAGCAGGAACTTGGCGCGGCCTGTATCGACATGGGCGGCGGCACCACCAGCGTGTCGATCTTCCTCAGGAAACACATGATCTATGCCGATTGCGTGCGCATGGGCGGCGATCACGTCACCGGCGACATTTCGATGGGGCTGGGCATCCCGGCCTCGGTTGCCGAGCGGATCAAGACAGTCAATGGCGGCGTGCATGCAACCGGCGCCGACGACCGTGACCTGATCGACATCGGCGGCGATACCGGCGACTGGGAACACGACCGTCGCACCGTCAGCCGGGCGGAACTGATCGGCATCATGCGCCCAAGGGTCGAGGAAATCCTCGAAGAGGTGCGCATGCGCCTTGATGCCGCCGGTTTCGAACACCTGCCCAGCCAGCAGATCGTGCTGACCGGCGGCGCCAGCCAGGTCACCGGCCTTGACGGGCTGGCCAGCCGCATCCTTGGTCAGCGCGTGCGCCTGGGTCGCCCGCTGCGGGTTCACGGCCTGCCGCAATCGGCCACCGGTTCGGGGTTTTCCTCGGCCGTGGGGCTCAGCCTGTTTGCGGCGCACCCGCAGGATGAATGGTGGGATTTCGAAGTGCCGTCGGATACGTTCAACACCCGCCCGTTCAAGCGGGCGGTGCGCTGGTTCAAGGACAACTGGTAGTCTGAACGCGCGCTCAGCCCGGCCAGGCAAAGGACCGGGCCGAGCGCATCATCGCGTCGATGGCGGGCGGGAACCTGCGCCCCGGCACCGTGACCATCGCGATCTCGCGGCTTACCTCGGGCTCGGACAGCGGGCGCTGGATGAGGCCGGGCAGGGTTACCGAATATTCCGGCATGAAGGCAAAGCCGATCCCGGCCAGCACCATCGCCTGCACCCAATCCTCGCGTTCCGACCGGAAGCGGGCATAAAGTTCGATACCGTTCTGTTCGCAGACCTCCGTTACCATTTCCCGCAATTCGCAGGCCAGGCGATCGACATAGTCCTGCCCCGAAAGATCGGCGAGGGTGACCGCATTGCGCGCCCTCAGTGAATGGTCGGGGGGCAGGACCACCACGTAGCGCTCGGAATAGAGCGGGTGCACCCGGAACCGGTCGCGGACGTCGTCGGTCACGGTCATCACGACGGCGTCGAGCTCGTCATCGGCCAGCAGCCGTGACAGTTCGGGGGCCGGGGCCTCGCGCACCGCCATTTCCATGCCCGGATGGTTGCGCTTGAACTCGGCCAGGAACCGCGCCAGCCGCACATGGCCGACCGTCGCCATCACGCCCAGCCGGATCGGCGCCTTGTCCAGCAGGCGGAAATTCTGCGCCAGCATCCGGGTGGCTTCGGTTTCCTCCAGGATATGCTCCAGATGCGGCAGCATCGACCGCCCGAACTCGCTCAGCAGGATACGCCGCCCTTCGCGATGGAACACCGCCGCGCCCAGTTCCTGTTCAAGCGCCTTGATGCCCTTGGTCAGGGCGGGTTGCGACACGTCGCATTCTTCGGCGGCCTTGGTGAAATTCAATGTACGCGCCGCCGACAGCACGTACCGGACCTGAGACATTTCCATGTGACCTGACCCCTCTTGCGACCCCTTCATCAAAGGATACCGCAAAATGCCCAAACCGTCAGTTATCGATCCATAACGTGGGGCCGGTGGTCGATGGCGGGTGGCGGTGTTTCAATGGTCGCATCAACCGCAACACCGGACGGGAGGAAACTGACATGTCGGTATTCATGGTGGAACGCAGTCTCAAGGGGATCAGCATGGAGGATCTGGCCGGCGCACAAAAGGCGGCGATCAGCACGGCGGAATCCATGCGCGGGCAGGGGGAGCAGATCAACTATATCCGCACCACCTTTGCGCCCGAGGATGGCCGCTGCATGTGCCTGTTCGAGGGCCAGAACGCCGACCAGGTAAAGCGCCTGAACGACACCGCGGGCCTGCCCTATGACAAGATCGTTCAGGCGCTCGATCTGACCCCGTAATTCCGACCGGGGCGCGCGGCGATTTCTTTGCGCCGCGCCCCTATTTGTCCGGTGACAGCCGAAGATCACCATGTTACACATCACATGAGCGCCCGCAAAAGAGGCGCCGCAGAGGGTCGGGCAGGCCCGCGAACATGAAAAGAGATCGCTGATTCCCGTAATGTCGCATTGCGGGCTAAACTTTTTGTTGTGCCGCGTGTGCACCTTCCCCCCATATTTGCGCAAATTGGCGAAATGCCGCGTGTTGAGATGCTGAATCTTCCATATTTTGTGGCAGATTTGCGTTTTTGGCGTGACGTTTGGAAATTGCATATGTAGGATTGGCTGTGGATAGGTCAGAAAAATCCCGCGTTTTGCGGGCAAAAAATACAGGCGGACAGAGCATGACATTGAATCTTTCGATGCCCGGGCAAGAAGAACTGAAGCCACGGATTACGGTTTTCGGCGTCGGCGGCGCTGGCGGCAATGCCGTCAACAACATGATTGAAAAACAGCTTGAAGGCGTCGATTTCGTTGTCGCCAACACCGACGCACAGGCGCTGCAGCAAAGCCAGTCGTCGGCGCGCGTGCAGCTGGGCGTCAAGGTGACCGAAGGGCTGGGCGCGGGCGCGCGTCCCTCTGTCGGCGCGGCGGCGGCCGAGGAAAGCATCGAGCAGATCGTCGATCATCTGGCCGGGGCGCATATGTGTTTCATCACCGCTGGCATGGGCGGCGGCACCGGCACCGGCGCGGCCCCGATCATCGCACAGGCTGCGCGTGAGCTGGGCGTGCTGACCGTCGGTGTGGTGACCAAGCCTTTCCAGTTCGAAGGCGCCAAGCGCATGCGTCAGGCCGAGGACGGCGTCGAGGCGCTGCAGCAGGTGGTCGATACTCTGATCATCATCCCGAACCAGAACCTGTTCCGCCTCGCCAACGAAAAGACCACGTTCACCGAGGCCTTCTCGATGGCCGATGACGTGCTGTACCAGGGCGTCAAGGGCGTGACCGACCTGATGGTGCGGCCGGGCCTGATCAACCTCGACTTTGCCGACGTCCGCGCGGTGATGGACGAGATGGGCAAGGCGATGATGGGCACCGGCGAAGCCGATGGCGAAGACCGCGCTGTTCAGGCCGCCGAAAAGGCCATCGCCAACCCGCTGCTGGACGAAATCAGCCTGCGTGGCGCCAAGGGCGTGCTGATCAACATCACCGGCAGCCACGATCTGACGCTGTTCGAGCTGGACGAGGCCGCGAACCGCATCCGCGAGGAAGTAGACCCGGATGCCAACATCATCGTCGGCTCGACACTGGACCCGGCCATGGAAGGCACCATGCGCGTGTCGGTTGTTGCCACCGGTATCGACGCATCCGACGTGCATGCGGAAGTTCCCGTCGCCCGCCGCCGGTCGATGTCGGCCCCGCTGACGCAGAAGACCTCTGCCGAGGAAAAGGCACCGGTTGCGGCTGAACCCGCGCCTATTGCCGCCGAAACCCGGCCCGAGCCGGTGGCCGAGCGCGAACCTTCGCTGTTCGAGGCATCCGAGCCCGAAGAAGAGACCCACATCGACACCAGCTTTGACAACGAACCCGAAACGATGGAAGACGACGGCCTGCCGCCGCCCGCCTATCAGCCCAGGGTTCCGGAATTCGAACCGCAGGTCGACAGACACGAAGAAGCGGCCGAGTCCTTTGTCGCGCCGCGCGCTCCGGCACCGGGAACGCCGTCTCCGGAAGCGTTGCAGCGGCTTCAGGCCGCAGTCAAGAAAGTGCCGTCGTCGCAACAGCGCCGCCCCATGGTCGACCCCGTGCAGGCAAAGCCCGAAGTGCCCCACGAAAAGTCGCGCTTTGGCTTCAACAAGCTGATCGACCGGATGACCGGACACGCTGCCGACACGCCGTCGCAGCCGGTGCGCCACCAGCCGCCCGTGCGCCATCGTGACGCTACGGCACCCGCGCATGACGAGGCGGATCCCGAGCAGGAGCGCATCGAAATCCCCGCCTTCCTGCGGCGTCAGGCCAACTGAAAGCGGTAACAAATTAAGTATCCGGGGTCGCCGCTGGGCGGCCCCTTTTCTTTGCGATTCAGATGGTTATATCGCTGTGAGCAGGGTTCTGCCGATCTGTTACACACTTGTTTCATTCGGTTACAAAGAGTGAATTGTACGTAACTGCCCGGTCCCTTAACTGATTTGCCAACACAGCCCCTTGAGGTTGGACACGGCTCGCAGAGGCATATCTTGCAAAATACGCTCAAATCTCCGGTCACGTTCAAAGGCGTCGGCCTGCATGGCGGCCAGCCTGCCACGATGGTCCTGCGCCCGGCGGCTGCCGGTCACGGCATCTGGTTCAAACGCACCGATATTGAGCTTGGCAATGCGATGATCCCGGCCTCGTACGACGTGGTCGAGCGCACGCCGCTTTGCACCCGTCTGGTGAACGAGGCCGGTGCCTCGGTTTCGACGGTCGAGCATATCATGGCGGCGTTGGCCGGATGTGGTGTTCACAACGCGCTGATCGAAATCGACGGCCCCGAAGTGCCGATCATGGATGGCTCGTCCCTCGACTTCGTGCGCGGGATCATGGCGCGCGGCGTGCGTCAGCAGGCCAGCCCGGTTCTGGCCTTCGAGGTGCTCAAGCCAGTGACCGCGCAGCGCGAAGGCGCGCAGGCCACCCTGCTGCCCGCCGACGGGCTGACGATCGAGTTCCACATCGATTTCGAGGACGAGGCCATCGGCCGTCAGACCAAGACGCTTGATATGCGCAACGGATCATTCGCGCGCGAACTCAGCGATTGCCGCACGTTCTGCCGCCGCTCGGATGTCGAAGCGATGCGTGCCAACGGCCTGGCGCTGGGCGGCACGCTGGACAACGCGGTTGTGGTTCAGGGTGCCGAAGTGCTGACCCCGGGCGGCTTTCGCCACGCGGACGAGGCGGTGCGCCACAAGATGCTGGATGCGCTGGGTGACCTTTACCTCGCGGGGGGGCCGATTCTGGGCCACTACATCGGTGACAAGTCCGGTCACACGATGACCAACACGCTTTTGCGCAAGCTTTTCGAGACGCCGGGCGCGGTACGCCCCGTGCTGTGCACGCCCGAACAGGCCGCACGCCTGCCGGGACAGGGACTTGTCTGGGCGGAAATCCCCGAAGTCGCCTGACACCCAATCTTGATCGCGGCAAATCAGCGAAGGCGTTGATAAGGCGTTTTGCACCGGAATTTTATGTGCTAGACCGAAGCCCGATCAGGGGTGAACCCAGCGACAGTAGAAGGCAAGGATGGGCGGTATGGTTGGCAGCAAAGCGGCAGTCAGGCTTGCGGGTGCGATTCTTCTGACGGTTGCTCTGGCGTCATGCAGCGGGTTCGCCCGGCGGTCGGCAGACCGCACGCAGAATCTTGAAGGCTATACACCGGAACAGATCTTCGCCCGTGGCGAATACGAGCTGGCGCAAAGCCGCGAGGACGATGCGGCGTGGTATTTCTCGGAGATCGAGCGGCTTTATCCCTATTCGGACTGGGCGCGGCGGGCATTGATCATGCAGGCCTTTTCGTATCATTCCGACAAGAACTATGAGGAAAGCCGCGCCGCCGCGCAGCGTTACATCGATTTCTACCCGGCGGACGAGGACGCGGCCTATGCCCAGTATCTGCTGGCGCTCAGCTATTACGACCAGATCGACGAGGTGGGCCGTGATCAGGGCCTGACCTTCCAGGCGCTGCAGGCGCTGCGCACGGTGATCGAGGTCTATCCCGACAGTGAATACGCCACCTCGGCGATCCTTAAGTTCGACCTGGCCTTTGACCATCTGGCCGGCAAGGAGATGGAGATCGGGCGGTTCTACCTGCGCAAGGAACATTACACCGCCGCGATCAACCGCTTCCGCGTCGTGGTCGAGGATTTCCAGACCACCACCCACACCGCCGAGGCGCTGCACCGCCTGGTCGAGGCCTATCTGTCATTGGGGCTGGTGGACGAGGCGCAATCCGCAGGCGCGATCCTGGGCTACAACTACCAATCCAGCGAATGGTACGAGAGCAGCTACAAGCTGCTGACCTCGCGCGGGCTGAAACTCAAAGCGAGTGGCAACAACTGGCTCAGCCAGATCTACCGCCAGTCGATCAAGGGACAATGGTTGTAAGCGTCATGCCGACTGGTCTGGGAGACTAGGGCCGATGCTGCGGGCGCTTGATATTCGCGACATGCTTATCATCGACCGGCTTGAGATGTCCTTTCAGCCGGGCCTCAACGTACTGACCGGCGAGACCGGGGCGGGCAAATCCATCCTGCTTGATTCGCTTGGGTTCGTTCTGGGCTGGCGCGGGCGCGCCGAGCTGGTCCGGCAGGGCGCGGAACAGGGCGAGGTCGTGGCCGAGTTCGATTTGGCCGAGGGCCACCCGGCCCTTGCAGTGCTGGCCGAGGCAGGCATCCCGGCGGGGGAGGCGCTGATCCTGCGTCGGGTCAACACGGCGGACGGGCGCAAGACCGCCTGGGTCAACGACCGCCGCTGCTCGGGCGACGTGTTGCGGGCGCTGTCGGAAACACTGATCGAACTGCATGGGCAACACGACGACCGGGGTTTGCTGAACCCGCGTGGTCATCGCGCGATGCTCGACACGTTTGCCGGTCTGGACGCCGATCTCGGCGCCGTACGCGGCGCGTGGGCGGCCCTGTCGCGCGCCCGCAAGGCGCTGGAGGAAACCGAGGCGGCGGTGAATGCCGTCCGCGCCGAGGAAGATTTCCTGCGTCATGCCGTGGGCGAGCTGGACAAGCTGGACCCGCAACCGGGCGAGGATGCCGAGCTGGACGCCCGGCGCCGGATGATGCAGGGCGCCGAACGTATCCGCGACGACGTGGCCCGCGCCTTTGACCTTTTGGGCGGCGATGGCGCCGAAGGCGCGATGGGCGACGCATTGCGCTGGCTCGAAGGCGTGTCGGACAAGGCGGGAGGTCAGCTGGAACAGCCGATCGCCGCCCTTGGCCGCGCCCTGATCGAGTTGGGCGAGGCGCAGGACGGTGTCGGCGCGTGCCTTGAAGCGCTGGATTTCGATCCTACCGAACTGGAACGGGTCGAGGAACGCCTGTTTGCGATCCGCGCGCTGGCCCGCAAGCACGATATTGCCCCCGACGATCTGGGCGGGTTTGCCGAAACGCTGCGGGCGCGGCTGAACCAGCTTGAGGCCGGCGATGCCGCACTGTCGGATCGCCGCGCGGCGCTGATGGCGGCGCAGCGCGCCTATGACACCGCCGCCCGCGCCCTGACCGCCGCCCGCGCCGAGGCCGCGGGGCGTCTTGACCAGGCGGTGATGGCCGAACTTGCGCCGCTCAAGATGGAACGCGCGGTGTTCCGGACCGACATGACCGAGGCCGAGCCGGGCCCCGAGGGCCGCGATATGGTGGCCTTTACCGTGGCCACCAACCCCGGCGCGCCTGCCGGGCCGCTCAACAAGATCGCCTCGGGCGGCGAACTCAGCCGGTTCCTGCTGGCGCTCAAGGTTTGCCTGTCCGGCGATGACAGCGCCCGCACCATGATCTTTGACGAGATCGACCGGGGCGTCGGCGGCGCCACCGCCGATGCCGTCGGGCGCAGGCTGGCGTCACTGGCGCAGGACGGGCAGGTGCTGGTCGTCACCCATTCACCGCAGGTCGCGGCGCGTGCCGCGCATCACTGGCGGGTGCAGAAACAGGTCGAGGATGGCCAGACCCTGTCGACCGTGCTGCGGCTGGACCCGGACGAGCGGGTGGACGAGATCGCCCGCATGGTCGCGGGCGACACCATCACCGACGAGGCGCGCGCGGCTGCCCGCGCCTTGCTGCATGCCTGATCCGCGACCCTGCCGCAACGCGCGGGCCATAGTGTCGTGAACCGTCTTTTCTGTTGGGCTCTCGTGGCTTACTAAGGGATATCCGACGAACCGAGGGACGCGATGACACAGTCCACCCGCACCGTGTTGCGCAATCAGATTCAACAGGCCCTCGCCGCGATCAAGGATGCTTGGCGCGTGTTGCGCCGGCGCGGGCCCAGCCAGATCCAGTTCTGGTTCATCGCCCTTATGATCGGCATCGCCGCTGGCTTTGCCGCGCTGTTCTTTCGCAAGGGCATCGCCGCGCTGCAGGCCAATCTGTACGGAACCGACAACGTGCAATATCTGCACAGTTTCGCGGAAAAGCTGCCGTGGTACTGGATTCTGTTCATCCCGATCATCGGCGGTCTCGTGGTTGGCCTGATCCTGAATCATTTCACCGATGACGGACGGGTGCGCTCGGTCGCCGACGTGATCGAAGGCTCGGCGCTGACCGATGGGCGGGTGGAAACCCGCGCCGGGATCGCGTCGATGGTGGCCTCGCTGATCACGCTCAGTTCCGGCGGCTCGTCGGGCCGCGAAGGCCCTGTGGTGCACATGGCGGGTGTGATCTCGACCTGGGTCAGCGACCGGATACATGCCGACGGCATTACCGGGCGCGACCTGTTGGGCTGCGCCGTGGCGGCGGCGGTTTCGGCCAGCTTCAACGCCCCCATCGCGGGCGCGTTGTTCGCGCTTGAGGTGGTACTGCGCCATTTTGCCGTTCACGCCTTTGCCCCGATCGTCATCGCCGCTGTCGCGGGGACAGTGATCAACCGGCTGGAATATGGCGACGTGACCGAGTTCGTTCTGGACACGCCCGGTTCGCTGCAATTCTACGTCGAACTGCCCGCCTTTTTGCTGCTGGGGCTGATCTGCGGGTTGGTGTCGCTGCTGCTGATGCGCTCGATCTTCTTTGCCGAGGATATCGGAACCCACATCCAGAACCGCCTGTCGCTGCCGCGCTGGCTGCGTCCGGCGGTGTCGGGCGCAATGCTGGGCCTGATCGCCATCTGGTTTCCGCATATCATCGGCGTGGGCTATGAAACGACGATCCTTGCGCTGAGTGGCAAGCTGGCCCTGACCACGGCCATCGTGTTCGCGGTGGTCAAGACCGTGGCGCTGGCCATCACCATGGGCGGGCGCATGGGCGGCGGCGTATTTTCCCCGTCGCTGATGATCGGGGCGCTGACCGGGCTGGCATTCGGACATATCGCCACCGGGTTTCTGCCCGCCGTGTCGGGCACCGATGCGCTTTACGCCTTTGCGGGCATGGGTGCGGTTGCGGCGGCGGTGCTGGGCGCGCCGATCTCGACAACCCTGATCGTGTTTGAACTGACCGGTGACTGGCAGATCGGTCTTGCGGTGATGGTGTCGATCTCGATGTCCACCGCGCTGGCCTCGCGGCTGGTGGACCGGTCTTTTTTCCTGACCCAGCTGGAACGGCGCGACGTGCATCTGGCCGCAGGTCCGCAGGCCTATCTGCTGGCGATGCTGCGCGCGGGCGCGGTGATGCGCCCGCTGGGCGATCCGCGCGCGCTAAGCGCCGGGGAGTGCCATGAACTGGCCGCTCAGGGCCTCTGCATCAGCGCCAGCTCGACGCTTGAGGCCGCGATGCCCTTCTTCGACCGTGACGACGTGGATTGCATTCCGGTGGTGATCCGCGAGGCGGACGGCACCGAAACACCGGTGGGCGTGCTTTATCACATCGACGCGCTCAAGGCCTATAACCGCGCTCTGGCCGCCACCGCGGCCGAGGAGCATTCGTGATCGGTCAGAGCTGCTCCACCTTCACCGAGTCGCTGAGAACGAAGGCCACGTGATCCTTGATCTCGGCCACGGGCGCGTCCGGGTTTTCATAGCTCCATGCCGCGTCATTGGTGACGGACGACATGTTGACGATATGAAAATAGGTCGCCTCGCCCTTGTGCTCGCAACTGGCGACCTTTTCGGACCGGTCCAGAAATGCCATCGCGATGTCGGCGCGGGGAAAATAGATGACAGGCGGCAGATCACCTTCGCTCAGCTCCAGCGCATTGGTCGTCTCGCCCAGGATTGCTCCGCCCGAACGTACGCTCCATTTACCGGGAGCCTTCCGAATCTTGATGTGATCAGTCATTCCTGTTCCTTCCGTATACGTATCAGAGCCTCGTTCGTGCCCTTTTCCTGTGACATGCAGATGTCAGATCGTTGAGGTCGCGGCATCCAACCACAGCCGCGCCTGTGCGCCAAGCCTCGGGCCGACCCTTTCCGCAACGTCGCGATGATAGGCGTTGAGCCAGGCCCGTTCATCCGCGCTCAACATATCCACCACAATCAGCCGCCGGTCAATCGGGACATAGGTCAGTGTGCGCCAGTGCAGCATGGCGCGTTCGGCATCGCCGCCGGGCAGGGTGGGGGCCTCTTCCACCACGACGAGGTTCTCGATCCGGATGCCGAATGCTCCCTCGCGGTAATATCCCGGCTCGTTCGACAGGATCATGCCCGGCTCCAGCGGCACGTGGCTGAGGCGCGACAGGCGCTGCGGCCCTTCGTGCACGCTCAGATAGGTGCCGACGCCATGCCCGACCCCGTGGTTGAAATCCTGTCCCGCCAGCCACAGCGGTGCGCGCGCCACGCATTCGATATCGCGCCCGGCCAGCCCGACGGGCCAGCGCAACATCGACATGGCGATCATGCCTTTCAGCACGCGCGTGAAACAGGCTTTTTCGTCGTCCCCGACCTCGCCGATGGCAATGGTGCGGGTGATGTCGGTGGTGCCGTCCAGATACTGTCCGCCGCTGTCCAGCACCAGAAGGTGGCCGTTTTCCAGCACGCTGTCGGTGTCCTCGGTCACCCGGTAATGCATGATCGCGCCATTGGGGCCGGTTCCAGCGATGGTGTCGAACGAGATTTCCTGCAACGCATTGTCCTTGCGGCGGCAACTTTCCAGCCGGGTGACCACCTGCGTCTCGCGCAGGGTTCCGGGCGCCTGGCCATCCAGCCAGCACAGCAGTTCCACCACTGCCGCCGCATCGCGCAGATGTGCCTCGGCAGTTCCGGCGATCTCGGCGGCGTTCTTGCGTGCCTTGGGCAGGGCGCAGGGGTCGCCGCCATCGACCAGCCGGTCGCCCAGTGTATCCGCCACGATCTGCGGCACCGTGCCCATGTCCACCTGCACCGGCCCAGCCAGGGCCTTGACCGCGGGCAGGAACCCGTCGGGATCGTGGACCGAAACCTGCGACCCCAGATGCCCGCGCACCTCGCCGAGCTTTTCTGCCGCCATGAACAGGTCAACCCGGCCATCGCCGTGCAGAATGGCAAAGCCATGCGCCACCGGGTTGCGCGGAATGTCCGAGCCGCGAATGTTCAGCAGCCACATGATCGAATCGGGCAGGGTGATCACCGCAGCCTTGCGCCC
>NZ_JBXWQW010000082.1:0-11178 GCF_059612585.1 Ruegeria sp. YKSF57
CCCCCAGCCGTGGTCTATTGGCTGAGAAAAGAAGAAACCCAAACCGATCAGCAGGAGCAAAGAGTAGCTTAAACTACGCCAAAACCTGTCCAAACATTGGGGAGTAGTTCACAATATAGCTCAATGTTCATATTGAATTCCTGACTTTTGGTTGTTTTGTTTTAATTGCGAGTAAAGCTAAAAGGGCGGTTGAGGTGATATTAAATATGGAGCGCTCACTATCTAGATGAGCAAACATATCATAAGTATCTACCTTCCATGCCTGTAAAGAGACCAAAAACAGAATGAAAAATAGGAAAGAGCAAGAATAATAAATAAATCTGTTGTGGCTTGAGGAAAGAGAAAAGGCTGATGCAAAAACTACTGAAATAATTGCCGTCCACAGTAGGGAGTTGAGAAACCTAAATAGGTTTGGTTGGGTTATTTGATCTACTCCAGAGAGTATTCGTGGGACATCTTGATTTAGAGCAAAGCAAGCTACTGCCAGAAGTGCAAGGAGTAGCGGGATAAAAATTCGTTGCAGTATCATAAGCATTCAGTTCATCGAATCTCAAAAAGCCCTAGTCTGGAAGGTACTGGAAAACGGTCGTTTTTGTCACGCTCAATCTCCGCACGAACAATCAAGCTGTTGGCTGTTCCAAAAACCCGTGACAAAACGTTTGGGGCATAGGATCGGTTTTTGTCATCATGGGGCATGATCATCGGATATGCTCGCGTTTCAACCACAGACCAGAATCTTGAGGATATGATGGAATGAACATCTCCTGATCCCTCATCACATCAGGCCAACAGATCAAACAGCCCGTCGGCTGTCTTTATCATGATCGAGTTCAGGTCGGCACCATCCTGAAGGACCCAGGCGACCTGCCCGGTTGGCAGGTACCTGACAAATACCTCGGCGACACCATCGCTGCCCCGGCCAGAGGTGACCGCGAATGACACCACGAAACTGCCCGCATTTCCGTTTGCCTGGGTTTCCAGGCGGTCTCAACCATTCGCCTATCTCAAGGCCACTCTCGAAGCCATCGCAGCAGGACATCCAAAGAACCAAATCGACGACTTCCTCCTCTGGAACTTCAAGCAGTCAAGCTGAATGCCCAGCGGTCTTCGGCCACCGCTTAAGGCGAGGACGCGCTGCCTGAAGGCCTTTGGCGAGCGCATTGCGGCAAGAGACCCAGACCGCAGAAATCCGCATCCGCATCGCCCTCATGAACCGCCGAAATCAAACGCGTGGCATGACGTCGGCAGGGTAAGGGTCTTCACGCCTCAAACGCGAGTTTCGCAACAACGGCGGGTGACTGTTGAGCAACCGCTCTGCAGCGACGACAAAGCTCCGGACTTCAGTAGTCGCGCTCGAAAAAAACGCCGATCCCTGTTTCGCCGTTGCCGTCCACTGTGCCACGGACGGTCAAATTGTCGGTAACGTCGAGATTCAGATTCACTTCGGTTTCGCCCTGGGTGTTGACGGTGAAATCAGTATAAAGGTTTTCGCCCAGATACCCGCCTGCGCCAAGCAAGCCGCCGCCGCCGGATGCCGGGGCCAGTTCGATATTGCTGAGGCCGGTCTTTTCACGGACACCCTTGGTGGCGTCGCCGCCCACACCGCTGAGTTGCGCCAGGGAGGCCGCCATCTGGGCAATCACAAAAGGTGACAGCTGCGAGAATTCGTTACCAAAGAGTAGCATTGCCAAGGCCTCCTCGGCGGGACGTTCCGGGTCTGCATAGACTTCGATCTCGGGGGCGTTCAGGGGGCCGGAAATCTCGATGGTGGCGGTGCCGTCGGATGTGGTCGCGGTCGAGGCGAATTCCAGATAGGGGGTCAGGTTGCCCTGAAGGGTGACCAGCCCCTTGGTCAGGTTCAGGCGTCTGGCCAGAATGTCAAAGGTGCCGCGGATCAGTTCGATTTGGCCGGATGGCACGACCTTGGCTGTGGAGCCGCCGATATGGAGTTTGCCGCCCAGTTCCGCGTTCACACCGCGCCCGCGCACAAACACGCGGTTTGGTGCGTTCAGGCTGATATCCAATGAAATGCGAGAGCTTTTGTCCTGTCCATTGCCGGTTTTGATCAGATTGGCGCGCTCCAGCGTGGCATAGACAGGGCCGCTTTCGCCGACATGCTGCATCGGCGGGATCGGGGCCGCACCCACCGCACCCGAGGCGGCGGCGAGGTTGATGTTGGTTTCGCCAAACTCAATCTGCCCGGCCAGAGCGCTGTTGCCGGCCAATGGCCCCGACATCACGATCTGACCGTTCAGGGTGGTTTCGTAAAGCAGTTTGTCTGTCAGAACAAACTGGTTGATCGAGGTGGAGATCTGTCCGTCGAAGGGCGGATTGAGCGATACCGGCCCCGAGACGGAAAAGCCACCGCCGTTCCGCCCCTGACCGTTCAGTGCGAGGGTTGCACGGCTGCTGGCCAGTGTGACAGTGCCGCCGATGTTGGTGAGTGTTTGCCCCGCATTGGGAATGGCGAATGTGGTGCCCGATGTGGAAATCGTTCCCGACAACGCGTCAAGCCCGGGGTTACCTTTGAGGGCCAGATCGTATCGGGCCGAACCCGCGATCTTGTTCGGCGTGATGAACCGGTTGGCGATGCCGATATTGACGCCGCCTGTCGCCGACATGTCGGCCAGGCCGGTGCCTTCGTCAAACGTGCCCGCGACCTTGGTTTCGATATTGGCCGGGCCGGCGGCGCTGGCATCGACTGTCCAGACGCCATTCTTGCGCTTGGCGTTGCCCTTGGCAGTGGCAGAACCGGGAAATTCCGGCAAGAACCGCTCGATCCGGTCGAGGCGGGCGTCAAAATCGAAATCTGCGTCCCCCTTTGTTTCCGCCGTGCCGACCAGATGGGCAAAGGAGGTGTCGGGGCCAGTGAGGCGAATGTCGCCCTTTATGCCTTTGCCGGTTGGCGTGACATCCCCATTGAGGGTCAGCGGGCCGGTAATGGTCGAAGAAACCCGGGCGAGATTGTCCAGCGCGGCCTCCACCGTGAGGCTGCCATTTTCTTCACGCAGATCGCCCTTCGCGCTGGCGCTGAGCGCGGTGCCGTCCAGATTGAAGGTGCGAATATCCAAACCTTGCGCATCGCGGGAGGCGTCCATGGTCAGCGTCGTTCGGCCCTCGATCAGCGCGTCCGCTTTTTCGATGCCGGTTTTCAGATCGCTGGCCTTAACGTCGAGTTTCAGATCGAACAGGAGGGATTTCACGGTTGCGCTGCCCTGCGCATCGGCGGTGATGGAGCCCCCCAGATCAAACCCCGCAAGACCTGAAAAAACCGAAAGATCAGGCGCGTCGAGTTGGGCCTGACCCTCGACAGACATGACCCCGGTGGGGTCGGTTACGGTTGCAACCACGTCAGCGTCCAGAGCGTCGGCATTGACGACGGCCTTGCGAACGACGATCTGATCGCCCGTTCGCGCGGCGTCCAGCGAGATGAGGGTCTGACCGGCAATTACCGGGTCGATCTCGGTCAGGCCGGTTTTCAGGTTCTGGCCGGTGATTTCGGCCTTACCATCGAATTCAAGCGTTTCGGGCGTACCCTTGCCCGTGACCGAAGCGTCCACCGCGCCGCCCAGATCATACCCGGCCAGTGCCGAGAACACCGACAGGTCCGGAGCGTTGACCCTAGCATTCCCGTCAACGGTCAGTTTGCCATCGGGTTGCGAGACTTTGGCCGCCGCTTCTGCCCTTAACGCCGTGCCAGCCAGCGTTGCCTTGCGGATGGTCAGACCCTGGCTATCGCGCACTGCGTCCAGAGCAATGGTTGTCTCGCCAATGATCAGAGGGTCGATGTCGGCACGACCCGTGGCGAGGTTGCGGCCTTGCATTTCCAACTGGCCGTCAAAGCTGCCGCCCAGGGGTGATCCCGTGCCAGCCAGTCTGGCAATAACTTCACCCGCCAGATCCATATTTGCGAGGCCCGAGAATCGCGACAGATCCGATGCGGTCAATGCTGCCGATCCGTCCATCTCGAAGCCGGAGTTCAACCCGTCAATGACCGTGTCCACTGACAGCGTGTAATCAGACCCGAACAGTTCGAAATTCGAAAGCTTGAGGCTCTGCTCTCCGGTCAGTCCGAACAGGCCATCCAGCGTGATGCGGTTGCCGATAGCATCCTGAAGGCTGGGGTCCGAGAAGGCGATGCCGTCAAGCAGGGCCTGAAGGTCGCCATCGAGTTCGGGCACATCGCCCTGCGAGAATGTGCCTTGCGCGGTAAGGCGTGCGCGACCCAGTTTCAGCTCGGGTGTCTCCAGATCGCGTGCGGTCAAGCTCAGATCCCAGAGGTCACCGTTGGCGGCATCGTAAAGCAGGGAAAGCTGTGCCGCGTCCAGTGTGGTGCGTGGTTCGGCAATCGGCAGGACGACCGGTTGAGTGCCGGGCGGGGTGATCCGCCCCTGTAGTGCGGCTTTGTTCAGCTTGCCGCCCGCAGCAAGGCTGAGTTCGCCGGACAAATGCAATGCTTCGGTTGTCACTTCAAACTCGGGGATGTCGAACGCGCCTTCAGCTTTGGTACGTCCATCAACGAACAGGCGGGTTTCGGTGCCGAAGAACGGGTCGAACTCCTCGGCCAACAATGGTGTGACGTCACCACCGATATCGGCGGTAAAGCGGATACCCGAAGAGTCATCCGTTGCCGTTGCGCCGAGACCGCGCAACCGGACCTGCCCTGCGATCCGTTGGGTGTCATCGCTGGTCAGGCCAAGATCGGCGGTGAAATCCGTCACCGGGCCGTCGCCTTTGGCGGTAACAAGCAGCGGCGGTTCGCCAGGGATTTTCAGAGCTTTCGAGATCAGGCCGCCTTGATCTTCTACGATTTTCAGATCCAGGCCGATGGTGTTGTTTTCGTTCTGGAAACTGGCGGTCAGGCTGGCCGTGTCACCGGGCCGGTCAAGCCGGGTGATATCGAGATCGGTATCCAACTCACCGTCCGCGAGGGATAGGGCACCTGTCAGGGACAGGTCGGCGGCCAACCCAAGCAGCGGCTCTCCCAATGCCAGCTTGTCGATGCCGATCTTTCCGATCTCGACCGAAACCGGCAGTTCCGGCACCTGGAAGGGCTGGGCCTCGGGGCTGGGCAGTTCCGGGTCGGGGGGCACGGGTTCGGGCGCGCGCGCGACGCTGATTTCCGCCGCCGTCAGTTCGTTGACCGAAAAACGGCCTCGCAATAGCGCCAGTCGGTTCCAGTCGAGCACCGCATTGTCGATGGTCAGCCAGACGCCGTCCTCATCAGATACCGTAATCTGCTGGATCGTCGCCTTGGAGCTGAGCGCGCCTTCGAGCCCGCGCACCTTGATGTAACGGGAATCGGTCGACAACGTGTCCTGCAGGAAGTTGGCCAACAGACCGCCTTCACCCTCTTCCGCCTGATCCTGCGACTGGGCCCGGACAAGAGGAGAGGCCACGCCGAAAACACAGGCGATGACAAGGGGATATGCCAGTGTGTGCTTCAAAACGCCTGTCCGATCCCGATATAGAATTGCAGCCCCTCGCCGGTATCGCCGGACACCGGATAAGCCAGGTCGAATCTGAGCGGACCGAAACCGCCGATGTCATAGCGTACACCAATACCGGCTCCGGAATGAGAGTTGGTGTTGCCGGTTGCAAAGGCGTTGCTGTCCACCGCGCCGAAATCATAGAAGCCGACCAGCGACAGGTTTTCGGTGACTCGCCCGCGCACTTCGGCGGACAGGCCCAGGAACGCGCGCCCGCCCGCGACCTCGTTGCCGACCGGAATGCCGAGACTTTCGAAAGGCTGCCCGCGCACGGTGCCCGCGCCACCCGAAAAGAACAGAAAGTCGGGGGTCACGGCATCCGCCGACGGTCCCATCACCGAACCGATCTGCACCCGGCCCGCCAGCACCAGCGCGCCGCCGGTGCCAAGATCCCAGTAACCCCGGCCATCAGCATAGACACGCATCCCCGATTGCGCCCCGGAAAACCCTGCAAAAGGCATCACCTGCGCATCCAGATAGAACCCCTTTGTGGCGCTGACCCTGCTATCGCGCTGGTCCCATTCTGACCGGAAGGGAAGGATGAAGTAGCGGAATTTGCGGCCGTCGCCATAAGCGTCGTCGGAATCGGAATAGTGCAGTCCAAGCCAGGCTTCGGCATAGAGCCGGTCAGAAAAGGTGCGGCGCGCACCATAGCCCAACTGGCCCAGTGTCACGTTGTAATGCGTCCTGTTCCGACGTTCCAACTGCGCGATGTAGAATGTGCTGTCATCCGGACCCAGCCGCGCCGGTTCATCCAGACGCAGGCCAATGCGTCCATCGATGTCCTCGGTTCCGCCAATGTTGCGCACGCTGGCTTCGAACCGGAAGCGTTCGGCATTGCCGAAGAGGTTGCGGTGCATCCACGTGGTACTGACGTCGATCCCCTGGTTCGAGGATATCTCGCCCCCAAAGGTGAAGCGCCGTTTGGGCATGTCTTCGAATGTGGCATCGAAATCAAGCGTGCCGTCAGGGTTGGGGTTTTCGTTTTCCTGCAGGGATACGACGCTGAAGGCTCCGGTGCGCCGAAGGCGGGTGCCGACCTTTTGCACCTGTGCGGGTGAAAACACCTCGCCGGTTGGAAAGCCGGCAATTTTCTCGATGGCTTCGGGGCGAACGTCGCTTTTGCCATGAATGAACATCTGGCCAAAGGTCAGTTTCGGTCCGGGCAGCAATTCGATATCCGAATCCAGCCGGGCCTCGGAATGGCGGGCAATGACCCGTTGTCCACCGACGCTGGCCTTGGCGTGGCCGTCGTTTTTCCACGCGCGCACTCCGCCTGTGGCGGCGTCTTGAATCACGCCGGTCGAAGCTGCGCCACCCGGCTTGTACTCGTCTGGCAGGACTGTGCCATCCGCAAGTGGGCCGATTTCGGCGGAACCAAAACGGAAGGGGGGGCCGGTCTGCACCGCGATGTCGATCCGGTTGACCTGATTGGGCGTGTTCAACGGATCGATGTCCGCCGCCTCACGCCCATCCAGCCGGATATTGACAACCGGGCTGAAAAAGCCCTCGTCATAAAGGATCTGTACCAGGGTGCGATAGTCGGACAGCGCGGCGGACAACAGTTCGATCGGCGTATCCAGCCCGCGCGCCTCGGCGGTCAGGACCGATGAGGTCTCCTCGATCCGCTTGCGCAGCTCTTTCGAGGCGCCGGGCGCGGTCAGGGTGGTGTCAAGGGCAAAAGCAAGGTCGGGAAGCGCCAAAGCGCAGATCGTGATCAGCCCGGATTTCAGGGCAATCCACGGTCTGTTGAACTTCATTGCCTGGCCCCCGAACGCTCGAACCTGCCTGAGAAAGTCTTTGCGGTATGGAAGTCCCACCGCTCTATTTCCGATAGTTAGAGCACTTGAAGCCAGCGATGAAAAGGGAAATTGGCCGCGACGGCGCAATGAACCGGGTTCGACAATCATCGGCGATATGGCAAGAAGCACCAGTGACTGCCCCTGTCGGTCATGGAACTGACGATATGTGATAGACTGACATCACATCGAGGCTTTGCAAGTGCCTCGGAAAGGGGGGAGCGTGGCTGAACTCAACAAGACCGACCCGGACTATGTTCTTGGGGCGACGCAGGACGAACATCTTCGATTGAAAAGCCAATCCGATTTCATCGACCCGTTCACCAGACGGCTGTTTCTGCAGGCGGGGATTGGTCCCGGAATGAACGTGCTGGACATCGGCTGTGGCGCGGGTGACGTGTCGATGCTGGTACGCGAGATTGTGGGACCCGAGGGATCGGTTCTTGGCGTGGATCGGGAAGAAAACTCGATAGCCGCCGCCAGAAGCAGGGCTGATTCAATGAAACTCGGGAACGTAACGTTTCGGGCCGCCGATTTCCGTGAGGTGGATGGTGGCGATACACAATTCGACGCGCTGGTGGGGCGACTCGTCCTGATGTATCAACCGGATGTTCCCGCAGCGCTCAGGGCGGTTTTGACTCGAGTCCGCCCCGGCGGCATCGTTGCCTTTCACGAACACGACCTGTCGGTTCCCGCCATGGGCCATCCCCGATTGCCGTTGCGTGAAAAGGTCAGTGGCTGGTTATGGGAAACATTCCGGCGATCAGGCGCAGAGACCAGCATGGGGTACAAACTCTATTCGGCCTTTCGGGCCGCCGGGTTGAGGAAGCCGAACCTTCTGGCCGAAGCGATCATCGACACGCCGGGGTCGTCGTATTCCTGGGCCATGATGACGCGGGTCATGCTGCCCAAGATGATCGAATACGGGGTCGCCACCGAAGAAGAGGTTGATATTGAAACTCTCGATCAACGGCTCAGCGACGAGATCGACGGGACCGACACCATCGCGGTGGACTTTCTGGCCTTCGGGGCCTGGGCCCGGATGCCCACCTGATCGCGGTGGGTGCGGGATTACCCGCCGGCGGCTCGGAACCAGCGCATGATGGCGGAACGGTCTTCGGGTTCCATGAAGGTGACGTTTGCGGGCGGCATGGCATGACTGAGACCCGCTTGCAGATAAATCGCCTTGGCGTTTCGGGCTATGTCAGCCTCGGTTTCCAGCAACACGCCTTTGGGCGCCCACAGGATACCTTCCCAGACTGGCTCGCGCGAATGGCACATCGAACAGCGGCCCAGCACCACGTCATGCGCCTCGCTGAACCCGTCCGCAGCGGCAAAACGCTGCTCGTACGGGGTCAGTGCCTGTGCCTCTTCGTCATCCAGCGGCTGGTATACGGGCGCGGCGGTAGACAGCCACATGATGGCAAGGAACAGCAGCGCCGTGACCAGCCAGGTCCAGGTCGGGTTTCCTGCGCGGGCATGGGTGGTGTTGAAGTAATGCCGGATCGTGACCCCCATCAGGAAGACGAGCGCTGCGATGATCCAGTTATACTCGGACGCGAAGGCCAAAGGATTGTGGTTCGACAACATCAGGAACACGACCGGCAAGGTCAGATAGTTGTTGTGGGTCGACCGAAGCTTGGCGATTTTGCCGTATTTCGGATCGGGGGTGCGGCCGTTTTTCAGGTCGTCCACCACGATGCGCTGGTTCGGCATGATGATGAAGAACACGTTGGCGGTCATGATCGTGGCAGTGAATGCGCCCAGATGCAGCATCATGGCGCGGCCGGTGAAGATCTGGTTGTAACCCCAGCCCATGATCACCAGCAGCACAAACAGCAGAACCATCAGCAGGGTCGGGCGTTCGCCAAGACCGGATTTGCAAAGGAAATCGTAAACCAGCCAGCCGATGGTCAGCGAGGCGGCAGAGATCAGGACTGCCTGCCAGACCGCCAGATCGGCCTTGGCGGTGTCGATCAGATAAAGCTCGGCCCCGGCCCAATAGACCAGCATCAAAAGCGCGGCCCCGCTGAGCCAGGTGGAATAGCTTTCCCATTTGAACCAGGTCAGATGGTCGGGCATCTGCTCAGGGGCCACCAGAAACTTTCGGATGTGATAGAAACCGCCGCCATGAACCTGCCACTCCTCACCGTGCGCACCGGGCGGCAGGTCGGGCGCCTTGCGCAGGCCGAGGTCCAGAGCAATGAAATAAAAGGATGATCCGATCCAGGCAATGGCGGTGATCACGTGCAGCCAGCGCACTGCGAAAGCGGCCCAGTCCCAGAACGCGACATAGTCATACATGGCAAATTCTCCGATTTGTTGACGCCAGACTAGGCAAATGCTGATTTATTCGGTATTCCTGTTAATTGCCAAGCTGTATCAAAAATTTCCGAAAAGATGTCCTATCTCGATAATATCCGCACTTTCGTCCGGGTCTATGAACTGGGCAGCATGTCCGCCGCCGGGCGTGACCTGCGCATTTCACCGGCGGTGACCTCGGCCCGGATTTCCCAATTGGAGGATCATCTGGGCGTGCGTCTTTTCCAGCGCACGACGCGCAACCTGACCGCCACCGAACAAGGGCGGGCCTTCTATCCCGGCGCGGTAGCTGTCCTTGAATCGGTGAACCAGGCCGAAGCTCAGGTCATGCACCTGACCGAAGCGCCACGCGGCTCGCTTTTCGTTGCGGCACCTCTCGGGGTCGGTCGACGACTGCTGGCACCACAGGTGCCGGAGTTCCTGTCGGAGTATCCCGAGATCGATGTACGGCTGCGATTGACGGATCGGACAATCGATCTGACCACCGAAGGTCTGGATCTGGCCTTTTTTATCGGCCAGCCCGAGGACAGCAACTTGCGCATCCGCAAGATCGCAGATTGCCAGCGGGTGTTGTGCGCTGCACCCGACTACCTCAAACGTCGCGGCAACCCCGCAAACGGTGCCGCGCTGATCTCGGAAAAGCACGAATGCCTGAATCTGCGTTTTCCGGGGGCGACGGAATTCCAGTGGTTGCTGCAGACATCTGACGGGCCACGGCGCTTCGCGGTTTCGGGCCGGTTCGAATGCGACGACGGCGACGTATTGACCGATTGGGCGCTGTCAGGACAGGGGATCGCGATGAAACCCGTCTTTGAGATCGCCGAGCATCTGAAAGCGGGTCGACTGATACCGGTTGCGCAGGATAACCCGCCCGTTCCGGTACAGATGGCTTGCCTTTACACGCACCGCCGTCACCAGGATCCCAAAACGCGCCTTTTCATGGAATTCATGACCAAGCGCCTGGGTCAGGTCGTGCGCGACGCCGAAGCCAAGGCGGTCTGAACGGGCAGGGGCGCAGCCCCTCTTGCCCTTCGGGCAATTCACCCCGGGGTATTTTTAACCAGAAAGAAGCGGGAACGCGCATATGCTTCTTACGGGTCGCAAAGCTCCACAAGTGGCATGCCGAGATTGATACCCGAATGATACCCAAGAAGATTTGGGTCGGGTGCTCATTCGCTAACAGCGAATACAACTAATTGACTCTGTTCGATTTAAGTGGTGCCCGGGGGCGGAATCGAACCACCGACACGAGGATTTTCAATCCACTGCTCTACCCCTGAGCTACCCGGGCACGGGAACGGTGTTTGCCGTTGGGTGGAGGCCTTCTATGACTTGCCACAGGCGGTGTCCAGAGGCTTTTTGACATTTTTTCAATGCGGGCGTTCGGACGCTGAAGTGCGAGGTTCGACCGCCTCTTCCACGTCGTCCTCACGTTCGGACGGCAAGCTGTATGAGCCGTTCAGCCACTTGGCCAGATCCAGATCCGCACAGCGTTTCGAGCAGAAAGGGCGGTAGGTTGTCGTCGTCTCGTCACCACAGATCGGACAGCTCATTTCAGCACCTCCGCC
>NZ_JBXWQW010000083.1:0-11024 GCF_059612585.1 Ruegeria sp. YKSF57
ACTCGGGCGAGTGGTTCTTCCGTTTCGACATCTCTGATCTCCTTTTCGTCGAAGATCAGCAGACAACAAATCGTAGCTTACGTCAGTGTCCGAAATTCAGGGGGTAGCTCAAGTTGACCATCTTAAGCCACATGGCCGCATAGAGAGTTCGCAGATCTGGATTCGATCAGACCTCAGTGAAGTACTTATGAAGCAGTGCATTGCCGAAGAGTTCTATAATTCCTTGGGAGTATCAGAGGGCGATGAAGTAGACAGTATTTTCGATTATCGGTTTTCGCACAGTGAGGGAGATACCGAGTTATCTGATTTTGATCTTCTTCTTTTGAAGATCTTGTATAGAGATACACTGCTCCCTGGAATGGAGATCGAAGAGACTAAGAGAGCCGTAAGTAAGATAATATCGGAGGAATGTGCAATAAAGTCGTAAGCCGCCTAGCAGTTGCTAGAGACCGGCCCTCATCCGCCTGACACCACTTGTCCACTACAACCTGCGCAAAAGCTCTGCCGTCGGCCAGGCGTCAGCGGGCAAACCCACCCTTTCCTGCTCTGCCTGTACCGCCGCGCGGGTTCCGGCGCCCAGAATGCCGTCGATCTTGCCGACATCGTGGCCGCGCGCCTGCAATTTCGCTTGCAGCTCTTTCATCTGCGGTCCTGACAATCCGGGCTCCGGACTACCGGCATCATAAATCGGACCACCCTCCAGCCGGGTGGCGAAATAGGCGGCGGTCAGGACATAGACGAAACTCTGGTTCCACTCGAAATAGACGTCGAAATTCGGATAGGCCAGAAAGGCCGGCCCCTTATGGCCCTGCGGCAGCAACAGCGACGCCTGCATTCCACCCGGCAACGACCCGCTCCGCGCGCGGACCCCCATCCGCTGCCACTCCGTGACCGCGCGGCCCTTGCCGGGCCCCGACAGCGACCAGTCCATATCCGCGGGCACGGTGACCTCCTGCAGCCATGGCTCACCCGCCCGCCAGCCCAGATGCGACAGCATCTTTGCCCCCGACATCAGCGCATCAGGGGCCGAAGTTTTCAGCGACACTTTGCCGTCGCCATCGGCATCGACGCCGTTGTCCAGAATGTCCTGCGGCAGCATCTGCACCATGCCGATCTCGCCTGCCCAGGCGCCGGTTGTGCGTTGCGGATCGAAGTTGCCACGGTCATACAGCGCGATGGCGGCAAATATCTGGGGCCGGAACAGATCGGGACGGCGGCAGTCATGCGCCAGCGTCACCAGCGCGTCGCGGGTGTTGAAATCTCCCTGAAAGCCGCCGTAATCGGTTTCGAACGCCCAAAAGGCCAGCAGCACGCCGCGCGACACGCCGTATTCCGCCTCGATCCGGTCGAACACCGCATCGTGTTTCTGTGACATTGCCTGCCCCCGGTCGATCCGGTTCTGCGAAATCAGGTGCCGCGAGAAATCGATGAAGGGTTTCTGGAACACTCCCTGCGCCCGGTCGGCCTTCAGTACCTTGCCGTCCTGCCTGACGCCCTTGAAGAATGCGTTGACCCGGGCGCTGTCATGGCCTTTCGTCACCGCCTCCTGTTTCAGCGCCTGCACGAAGGTGTTGAAATCGCCTCCGCATTGGGCTTGGGCTGCGGTGGACAGCAGAAGGGCAAAAACGGCGGCAGAAAACAATCGCATCTTGCGGGTCAATCCCTCTTGTCGGGTCAGAATATCAATGTCAGCACAAACCACAGCAGAACGAGCGCAAAGACAAGGCCCCAAACGCGCCACAGCATGTCGACGGCGCGAGTGATCTCGAAAGCACCGATGGTTCTGCGCGCCGCGCCATTGACCCAGGCCAGATCGCGGATCTGACCGTGATAACTGCGCGGCCCGGCAAGGGCCACGTCCAGCGCGCGGGCCATTGCGGCCTCGGGCCAGCCCGCATTGGGCGAGACATGGCGTCGGGCGTCGGCAACGGTCTCGCGCCATTGGCCGAACCCACGGGCCAAGGCCACGATCATCAAACCGGTCAGCCGCGCAGGGATCAGGTTCAACAGGTCATCCAGCCGTGCCGAAGCCCAGCCGAATTCAAGATACTTCTCGGTGCGATAGCCGATCATGCTGTCCGCCGTGTTGATCGCCTTGTACACCAGCAGCCCCGGCAGACCGCCAACCAGAAACCAGAAGGCAGGCGCAATCACCCCATCGCTGAGGTTTTCTGACGCGCTTTCGATGGCCGACCGCGCGATCTGGCTTTCATCCATGGCCGAAGTGTCGCGCGATACGATCCGTGCCACCATCGCCCGCCCCTCGGGCAAGGACCGGCGCATGGCATCGGCCACGTCGGACACATGCGTCACAAGCGACTTCTGAGCCAGCAGGATGGCGCAGGCCAGGATTTCCACCACCGGCCCAAGCGCGGCGAGAACCTGACCCGCAATCACTGCCGCCGCGACCAGAAACAGGGCGACTGCAGCACCCTTGAGGCGCCGGTTGCCGCCCCGGTTCAGCCGCCTGTCCAGCGCTCCGATCAGATTGCCGATCAGCACCGCCGGATGCCGCACCCGCGACCACAGCCACTCGGGTTCTCCCAGCGCGGCGTCCAGCGCCATCGCCGCAGCCAGCAGAAACGCGGTGCTCACAGCGCAGCCTCCAGCCGGCCCCAACCCTGTGCAGGCGGCAGGCCCAGCCGCAGATAGGTCCGCGAATAGGGAAAGACGCGGCTCCAGATATGGGCACGCGCCAAACGGTCCTGCCATGCAGCAGCGTCATCGACCTCATAGAGCCGGAACAGGGTAGTGCCCCCGACAAGCTCGGCACCCTTTCCGGTGACAAGCGCATCCAGCCGGCTGGCCTCCTGCGCCAGGCGCGCGCGGGTGCGCGCCGCCCAGTCGGTATCGGTCAGGGCCTGCACCCCGATCCGCAGCGCCGGCCCCGAAACCGCCCAGGGGCCGGTCAGGTCGTTGAGCCGGGCGATGGTGTCGGGTCGGGCGATGGCAAAGCCAAGCCGCAATCCGGCCAGCCCCCAGAACTTACCAAAGCTCTTCAGAACCACCGTGCCGGGACGTTCGGCCAGATGGATCAGCGAGGCCGCAGGTGTTACATCGCAAAAGCTTTCGTCGATCACGGTCAAAGGCGCATCGGCATCCGCTTCACGCCACAGGCGGCCATCGGGGTTGTTGGGATGCACGATGACCCGCGCCTGCGCAGGCCCAACGTCGCGGATGTCCCAGCCCTGCGCGGCAAAGGCGGCAGCATGTTCGTTATAGGTGGGGCGGGTGATTTGCACCGACCCGGCAGGAGCCAGCGCCGGAATTCGGGCAATCAGCGCCGACGCACCCGGCGCAGGCAGGATAGCGGCCTCAGCCGGCACCTGCCAGAATGTCCGCGCCGCCGACACCAGCGCCTCGAACGCGCCGTGATCGGGAAGCTCTGCCCAATCGGTCGCCTGCAAGCCGGACACCGGATAGGGTGACGGGTTGATACCTGTCGACAGGTCGATCCAATCCGCCCGCGCGCCGCCATAGCGCTTCATCGCGCCGTCCAGCCCGCCGCCATGGTCGCGTCGGGCGCGGGGGTCGATGGTGTTCTGGTCCATGTCCGGCGATTGCGCCATTGCGACTCTCTGCCTGAAAATGCTGCATTCTGCCCGCTTCAAGCGGATTCTTGCCGCCTGCACAAGCGAAACCGCCCGAAACAAGGGCCGCTTCGGGCATGTTAACATTTTGTTAAGCAATTGACCGGATCACGGGGCTAGGGGGACGGCACGAGATACATGCCAACCGTGCCAAGGGTGCCGCAAATGAAGGTTCTGATCGTTGAAAGCAACCCGGATCTTGGCCGGGTCTGGCAGCGTCACCTGCAACGGCAGGGGACCGAAGCCACCTTGGTTTTGACGCAGGAGGAGGCCATTCTGGCGCTCTATGGCACCGCCTTCGATATCATTGTCCTCGATCTCGTGCTGGAAAAGGGCAGTGCGCTTGCGGTGGCCGATTTTGCCAGCTATCGCCGCCCCGATGCGCGGGTGATCTTTGTCACCAACACTACCTTCTTTTCCGACGGATCAATCTTTGCCCACAGCTCAAACGCCTGCGCCTTTGTCCAAAGCGGCACCCCGCCCGAAGACCTGGCAGCCATGGTCGAGCATTACGCAGCCGGACGCTGATCGCGGCGATGCGGCTCCCGGTAATCCACAACCGGGTTGATCGGGATTATGCGGTGCGGATTGATGGTATTGTGGCTGAAATGATAGTGGCGCACGATATGCGCCATGTTCACCGTGTCCGCCACACCAGGCCATTGATATAACTCCCGCAGATAGGCCCAGAGATTGGGATAATCGATTACCCTTTTGCGGTTGCACTTGAAATGCAGATGATACACCGGATCAAACCGCACCAGCGTGGTGAACAACCGCCAGTCGGCCTCGGTCACGCGATCTCCCATCAGATAGCGCTTGGCTGACAGCCTTTCCTCCAGCCACTCAAGCGTGTCGAACAGGGGATGCACGGCGGCGTCATAAGCCTCCTGCGTGGTGGCGAACCCGCATTTGTAGACGCCGTTGTTCAGCGTGTCATAGACGCGGGTGTTCACCGCCTCGATCTCGTCGCGCAGGGGCGCCGGCCAATAGTCATCCGTGTTCCCGGTGAGACCGTCAAAGGCGGAATTGAACATGCGGATGATTTCCGAACTTTCGTTCGACACGATGGTTTCCCGCTCGGTGTCCCACACGATCGGAACCGTCACCCGCCCGGAATAGCCGGGATCGGCCTTGGTATATACCTGATGCGCGTGACTGAAACCATAAAGCGTGTCTCCGGTCGCGCCATGGGCGTCGGTCTCGAACGTCCAGCCCTGATCCAGCATGTCCGGATGCACCACCGACACCCCGACATGATCCGTCAGGCCCTTGAGGGCGCGAAAGATCAGTGTCCGGTGCGCCCATGGGCAGGCATAGCTGACGTAAAGATGATAACGTCTCGACGCCGCCTGAAATCCACCCTCGCCAGATAGGCCCGGCGCGCCGTCGGCGGTGATCCAGTTGCGGAACCGCGCCGCCGACCGCTTGAACGCGCCGCCGTTGGATTTCGTGTCATACCACTTGTCCTGCCATTTGCCGTCCACGAGCAGTCCCATGCGCTTACCTCCGGTTTCGAGAGACACTCCAAAAAATAGGGCCGCCCGCGCCGCCTGACCACCATCAGGCCCGCGCACGCTTTCTGCGCTCGCGCACATGGTGCGCATTCCTTGCGACACGATTGCAACGCAACGCCGTCACCGGAAATCTTTCATTGGATTTTTACAAAACCCATTGCAAACTTAAGGTTACGTGAGGGGGAAAGATTTTTATGACCACATACATTTCCGAGGAAATGCGCAAGGAATTGGATGCCGCGCGCATTGCAACACTCAAGAAAACAAGCCGTTTGCGGGTCGAAGCGGGCGAGGAATACTTTCGCGTCCTGCGTCTGTGGCAAAGCGGATTCGCGGTCGAGGCCGAAACGACTCCACGTCTGCGCGGTCTCGTTGATCTCTACGATGGAACCAATCACCTTTATCAGTGCCTGATTGTTGCCGCAGAAGAAGAAGCCGGAGAGATGCGTTACGAGTTCAAACGCAACACTCTGGCCGCCGACAAGGCGCCTCTGGATTTCTATCGTTCGCCGGATGCGCCGATTGCGCTTCTGGGCAAGGACGACTGATCGTCAGGGCCGGATTTCGACGATCGTCCCGACGTCGGCAAGACGCCAAAGGCGCGTGATTTCGTCATTGGACACGGCGATGCAACCCAGGGTCCAGTCGCCCGGCAGGGTCATCCCGACGACACCGTTTGGTTGCCCGTGAATGAAGATATCGCCACCCGGATCGGTTCCGGCCTCGCGCGCCCGCGCGATGTCTTCAGGCTGCGGGTAGTCGATGCCCAGCGACAGGTGAAAGGCGCTTTGCGGGTTGCGGCGGTTGATCGTAAAGACGCCCTCGGGCGTGCGGCCATCGCCTTCGACCGCCTTGTCGCCTTCGGGGCTGAACCCCAGCGCAATATCGGCCTGCATCACCACAGCACCGTCCAGCGTCGCTGTCAGGCGGCGGGTGGATTTCTCGATCAGGATGCGATCGACCCGCTCGGCCTCGGGCGCCATCGGCGGCGCCACAGGGCGCGGGCCGAAACGCGCCCATCCGACCCAAAGCGCCCCGGCGACAAGGCACAACGCCAGCAGGACGGTCAGGCGCCGCAGCATGGCTATTGCAGATCGGCAAAGGCGCTGCGCAGCCGGGTACAGGCCTCCTCGACACGCGCGCGCTGTGTTGCCAGGTTGAACCGCTCGAACGTCTCGCCCCCGGTTCCGAATCCGGGACCGGACGACGTGGCAATCCGCGCATCCTGCCGCAGGCGGCGGACGAACTCGTCATGGTTCATTCCGGTGCCCGAAAAATCGACCCAGGCCAGATAGGTGGCCTGCAACGGCATAGACCACAGGCCGGGGATTGATGCGATGGTGTCGTCGAACAGACGCCTGTTGCCGTCCAGATGCGCCATTTGGGCATCGACCCACGCGGCCCCGGCCGGCGAATAGGCGGCGGTGATCATTGCCACGCCAAGGGCGGCGGGCGCGTAATCCAGAGTCGCCAGCCGATGCCGCATCACCTTGCGCAATTCCGGGTCGGGAATGATCATGTTGCCGGTCCGCTGTCCGGCAATGTTGAAGGTCTTGGATGCCGCCGTCAGGGTCACCGTCCACGCCCGCGCCTCGGGCGCGGCCACATCCATCGGCACGTATTTTTGACCAGCATAGACAAGATCGTGATGAATTTCGTCCGAGACTAGGATCAGCCCGTTTCGTTCCGCGAATGCCGCAACCGCGCGCAGCTCCTCGGGCGTCCAAACTCTACCCGACGGGTTCTGCGGCGAGCACCACAGCAGCAGCTTCTCCGAGCCGTCCAGCCGCGCCTGCGCGTCGTCCAGATCCAGCACATAGGTCTCGCCCTGCCGCACCAGCGGGCATTCCACCACCCGGCGACCCGACTTGTTCACCTTGTGCGCAAACTCGTGATAGACCGGGGTAAAGATCGCCACCCCGTCCCCCGGCGCGCTCCACACGTCCAGACACAGCGCAATCGCATTGCCCAGCCCCTGCGAGGTCAGCACCCAGTCGGTGTCGATGTCCCAGCCGTGCCGGGCCTTCATCCACCACTGCACCGCCTGCAGGTATTCGGGATGTTCCCAGGAATAACCGAACACACCATGTTCCGCCGCCTTTTGCACCGCTTCGATCACGCAGGGCGCGGTCTTATAATCGGAATCCGCGGTCCACATCGCCAGCCCGTCATCGGGCGAGACGCCATAGAGTTGCTCCATCTTGTCCCATTTTGAACTGTGGGTGCCGCGGCGGTCGGTAGGGTCGTTGAAAGTCATGTCTGCTCCGTTTGATCGCGGGAAAGCTAACCTCAATTCCGGCGGTTGCAAGGGGGGCGTTGCGGCGCGGCGCCGAATGACCTAAATCACCCTCATGAAACGCACTATTCTGATCCATCCCGACCCGCGCCTGAAGAAGGTCTGCGCGCCGGTGGCCGACATCACCGACGACCTGCGCAAGCTGGCCGACGACATGCTCGAAACGATGTATGACGCGCCGGGCATCGGGCTGGCCGCGCCTCAGATCGGCATGCTGGATCGGCTGATCGTGCTGGACTGCGTCAAGGAAGATGGCGAAGCGCCCCGCCCGCTGGTGATGTTCAACCCGCAGGTCATCGCGGCCTCGGATGAAACCAATGTCTACGAGGAAGGCTGCCTGTCGATCCCCGAGCAATATGCCGAGGTGACACGCCCCAAGGTGGTCGATGTGGCATGGATGGACCGGAACGGAAACCTGCAGCAGGAAACCTTTGACGGGTTGTGGGCCACCTGCGTCCAGCACGAGATCGATCATTTGGATGGCAAGCTGTTCATCGACTACCTCAAGCCGCTCAAGCGCCAGATGATCACCCGCAAGATGCAGAAGCTGAAGCGCGAGAAGGCCCGCGCGTGAGCGTCCTGCCGATCCTGACATGGCCCGACCCCCGACTGTCGCAGAAATGCGACCCGGTCGAAACCATCGTGCCGCAGGATCTGATCCGGTCCATGTTCGACACCATGTATGCCGCGCAGGGCCGTGGGCTGGCCGCGCCGCAGGTCGGGGTGATGCAACGGTTCTTTGTCATGGATTGCGGCTGGAAAGAGGGAGAGCCCGCGCCACTGGCAATGATCAATCCCGTCATCATGGCCGCCGAGCGTATCCCCGTGGTGATGGAAGAGGCCTGCCTGTCGATCCCCGGCATTGCGGTTGCGGTCGAAAGGCCAAAGGCTGTCACCGTGCAGTGGACCGCCCCCGAAGGCGATATCCACATGGCCGATTTCGACGGGTTTGAAGCGCGCTGCATCCAGCACGAGTTCGACCATCTGAACGGCACGGTCACGCTCGACCACCTGACCGGCGCGGACCGCGTGCGCGCCGAGGCCGAATACCTGGAGAAACATCAATGACCGTACGCCCCTGCCTGCCCTGGCCTGACAAGCGCCTGCGCAGCAAGGCCGCCGAAGTGCCCGAAATCACCGACGAGATCCGCGCGATCTGGGACGACATGATCGACACGATGGAGGCGATGCCGGGCGTCGGCCTTGCCGCGCCGCAGATCGGCGTGATGCTGCGACTGGCGGTGGTGGATGGTTCGGCCGAGCGGGGCCGGGCGGTGCGCCTTGCAAATCCGGAAATCCTGCACCGCTCGATCGAGCTGCGCGAGCATGAAGAGGCCAGCCCGAACCTGCCCGGCGTCGCGGCCACGATAAAGCGGCCCCGCGCGGTGACGGTCAAATACCTCAATGAACATGGCATCGTCGACCGCCGCGACTTCGTCGGCATCGAGGCGACCAGCGTGCAGCACCAGATCGACCATCTGAATGGCCGGATGTATTTCGACAACCTCAGCAAGGTCAAACGTGACATGCTGTTGCGCAAGGCGCGCAAACAAACCTAACGCCCGTAGGCCGGGCTTCAGCCCGGCACCCCGCCACAACCCCGGAGCAGATCATGCGCGTCATCTTCATGGGCACTCCCGATTTCTCTGTCCCGGTGCTCGACGCGCTGGTTGGTGCCGGTCACGACATCGCCGCCGTCTACTGCCAGCCCCCGCGCCCCGCCGGGCGCGGCAAGAAAGACCGCCCCACGCCGGTTCATGCCCGCGCCGAGGCGCTGGGCCTTGAGGTGCGTCACCCGGTTTCCCTCAAATCGCCCGACGAACAGGCCGCCTTTGCCGCGCTTCAGGCCGACGTGGCCGTCGTGGTGGCCTACGGCCTGATCCTGCCGCAAGCCATTCTGGATGCCCCCGCGCGGGGGTGCCTCAATATCCATGCCAGCCTGTTGCCGCGTTGGCGCGGGGCCGCGCCGATCCACCGGGCAATCATGGCCGGGGATGCCGAAACCGGCGTCTGCATCATGCAGATGGAGGCGGGGCTGGACACCGGCCCGGTGCTGCTGCGCAAAGCCACACCCATCGGCGCAGAGGAAACCACCGCCGAACTGCACGACCGCCTGTCGGCCATGGGCGCATCTCTGATCGTCGAGGCATTGGCCAGCTTGCCCGAACTCACCCCCGCCCCGCAACCGGATGCGGGCGTCACTTATGCCGCCAAGATCGACAAGGCCGAGGCACGGGTGGACTGGACCCGGCCCGCCGCCGAGATCGACCGTCAGATCAGGGGCCTGTCGCCGTTCCCCGGAGCCTGGACCGAAATCGAAGGCGAACGGGTCAAACTGCTGGCCTCGCGGCTGGCGCAGGGGCAGGGGGAACCGGGCGAGGTTCTCAACGACACCCTGCGCGTGGCCTGCGGGTCCGGCGCGGTCGATCTGCTGCGCTTGCAAAGAGCGGGCAAAGGCGCGCAGGATAATAAGACGTTCCTGCGCGGTTTCCCGGTTGGCGCGGGAACCCGGCTTTAGACGGAGGGCGCCCGCATGTTCATGATCCTGATGGGAACGGTCATCATTGCCGGGATCGTCGGATACCTGTCCGAGGCGACCGGCTTTACCCGCAACGGCTATGTGCAATCCATCATCATCTGTGTCGGCGGCGCGTTCATCTTCCATTTCTTCCGCATAATGTTCGGGATCGGCTTCGGCTCTCCGGGCCTGAACGCGGTGATTTCGTCCATAGGCGCGCTGATCATCGTGCCCACGCACTGGAGGAAATGACATGCCCGTCGTCGCCCTGATCGTCATTGGTGCCGCCGCCGGATTTCTCGCTACCCGCCTGATGCGGATCGAGGCCGACATTCCCACCACCATGGCCATCGGCATCGTCGGCGCGCTGCTCGGCGGCTTTGTCCTGCGCGGGCTTGCGACGATGATGGGCTGGCTTTCGGGCTTCGTCGGCGCGGTGCTGGGGGCCTTGCTGGTGATCTGGATCTGGCAAAAATACTTCCGCAGATAATCTGTGTGACCTGCATCCTTTGAGGCGGGCCAATTCTCGGATAAACTGTCCGTGACGTGTAACCCGAGGTGCCGATGAAGTTTCTGGCGGCCATTCTGATTATTCTGATCCTGCCGGTCTGCGCATGGGCCGACCGGGTGGCGCTGGTAATCGGAAACTCCGACTATCAGGCGGTCGCGCCGCTGGACAATCCCCGCAATGATTCCGCCGCCGTCTCTGTCCTGCTCGAAGATCAGGGGTTCGAGGTCGTCCGCGCCGACAACCTCAACCGCGTGCAGATGCGCGAAACGCTGCGCAATTTCCGCGCGATGGCGGATCGTTCGGAAATCGCCATGGTCTATTACGCCGGGCACGGGATCGAGATCGGCGGCACCAACTATCTGATGCCGGTCGATGCCCGCCTCGAAGATGTGCGCGACGCCGGTCTGGAAATGGTCGAGATGGATCTGATCCTGCGCCAGATCTCGGGCGCGCGGCGGATGAAGATGGTGGTGCTCGACGCGTGCCGTAACAACCCTTTCCTGGCCCGCATGAAACAGCAGGGCGGCACCCGCAGCGCCCGGCAGGGTCTCGCGGATGTCCAGACCAACGAATCCGACACGCTGATCGCCTA
>NZ_JBXWQW010000084.1:0-10548 GCF_059612585.1 Ruegeria sp. YKSF57
GGTGATCGTCAGATCGCCCTTGATCTGGTCGATATGTACATTCTGCGGCGGTCCGCCCGACCCTTTTTCGTTGTCGAGCCATGCAGCCGTGTTGGGCTTGATTTCGATTTCTGCCGTATTGAAAATGGACGTGTTTGATTTAATGCCTTCAGTGTCAGTCATATCCAGATCTGACACCACCGCGACCTGGCTAATATAGATCAGATTGATCGCCAAACCGCCTACGGCGATATAAGGGGCATCCAACCAGGCGATATTCGCGTTTGCCTCATTTATTGAAAGATTTCCGCCCGTAACGATCGTGTGCCCTTCGAAGCTCCCTTCGCTATCAGATGAGGCCCATTCTCGCGGCAACGCGCTGATGTCGCTTTCTTCAGAACCCACATCCCGCGCCTTGTGATAGAAGGGGAGCAACTCACTCCAGGAAGGAAGTTCTGCTGCCGCTTGGCCATTCACAATGATGCCGACCGCTTCCTGACCGGTCAACTGGAATACCTGCGCCCCTTCAACAGAGGTGGCCTCAGAAGATGCCATCGCTTTTGCAAAGACTTTGACCGTTTCCAGTGAAAGAAAATTGGAAAGCCCCAATGCCAACGAAGGTATCGCATGCAGTGCGTCAGCAAGATTCGTAAGTGCCTCGGCTTGTTCCAGTTTTGCTGGTATATCGCGAAGAACACCCTCGCCAAAGATGTCATTGTCGCTCAATTGAAGCTTTTGATCTGTATAAGTGAGTGCCGAGCCGGGGAAATTGTGTATGTCTTCAAGCGGCTGCTCTACGGGAAGATCCGGCGCATTCCGATCATCGCCGGAAAACAGCGGTATGTTGTTCTGCACAAGCGCGGGCGGAGCGACACCCTCGACGATCAAGGGCGACGCAATAGAAACGGTTATCGGCAGTTCAACTGCTTCACCGGCGCCCAGTTTTTCTGCCACATAATCAGAAGCTACGTAGTTGCCAGGCGCCAATTCCAGATCAGATTTGACTACGATTTTCGTAGCATCTGGCATTTCTTCCAGATCCGCTTTCCGTCGAAGAGCCGTGAACTCTTCGTATTGATCTCTTAGTCGGGCCTTTTCTATCGTCAGGTCAAATAGACCGATAAAATGCGAAATGACTTCGGTAATATTGTCGAGCGCCATGGCAGGGTCCCTTTCGCTCGTATGATTAGGAAGACCGGGAAACCGGATTTCCGTAAACCGGGGCCGTCGAACGGCCCCGGCTATCTTCATTCAAGGATTCAGACGTCTGTATCGTCTGTTGCATAGGACGATGTCATCGCACCGCCAACCATGGTGGTGTCGACCGAGTTGCCCAATACATTTGCCCCCATGACAATCGATTGATTGAAGGCCGATGTATCGACCACGGCAGCCGCCGAAGCATAGGACTCACCAGTCACGATCCCGTCGCCACCATTGTTCGAGCCCCATTCGCCCGCGTTGCCGCCCATGCCTCCGTCACCGGAATATGCGCCGGACGCATCACCGCCATAAACGGCACCACCATAGGTATCACCACTGGCTGCGTCGGCCATCGAATATCCCGACGAACCGCCATTCGAGTTGCCTCCGGTACCGGTACCTCCGGCGCCCGAGTATGCGGCACCATGAGCTGTGCCGGAGCCCGCGGAATTGGCATCATTGTCGCTGGTTGCGTCTCCACCATAACCAGCAATTGCCTTTGCAAGACTGTCCGCCGATCCGTCGGTATCGGATTTGGAGAACACATCTGCGGCGCCGCCATAGCCGCCTGTGTTGGCCGCGTCAGCCGATCCTGATCCGTCAGCTGCAGAGGCCGCATCAGACGTATTGCTGCCGCCGGCGCCACCAGTACCATCCGCTGCGGATTTGCCAATCGATGAGCCGTCGGCAGCCCCATTGGATGTATTCGTGCCACCAGCGCCGCCGGTCGCGTCCGTATCCTGACTATTGTTGGCCTTGCCGCTCACATCGCCGGTATCTTGGTCGATGCTCGGCCCGTCTCCAGTAGTCTGATCGTCGACACCTTCGGCATTTGCCTTGCTTGTCGATGAGCCGCCAGTGCCGTCGCCGCCATTGGTATCACCACCAGTAGAGTCTCCATCGCCGGTCGAAGCTTTCTGGTTGCCACCGTTGTCATTGTCGGCTTTTTCGCCAGTGACTTCCTGATGGAGCGCGGCGATCGCCGCTTCGATCAAGCCGGAGAAGCCGCCATTACCACTGTCTCCGCCTTCGCCGTCTGCGGTGCTGCCAGCTGCGCCAAGTGCTCCGCCGATGGCTTTGTTGTCACCACCTTCGGCATCATTGGCCTCGGTGTTGCTGTCGCTCTTGTTGCTGTTCAGACCAACGCCGATTGCACCCGCATCGCCTCCATCGGCACCCTTGGCGGATGTATCGTTGTCAGCGTATCCACTGCTGTCAGCATCCGATGTCGACTTGTTGTCACCACCGTCTGCATCACCTTCGGCATTCGCTCCTGACAGGCCAAGACCAACGGCAATACCCAGCGAATCTGCGCTGCCGCCGTCGCCACCAGTCCCCGAGGATTCGGTATGCGACTTGGTTGCGTTGTCGCTTTTCGCGCTGCTGTCGGCGTCTCCGCCATCGCCGCCAACACTATCACCATCCGCATGCGCGCCTGAAAGGCCTACGCCTAGACTTGCGTTGTGTGCGTCGCCGGTGTCGCCACCCTCGCCTCCGCCAGCTTTGGCGTTCGCGTCACCGGTATCGCCGCCTTTGGCAATCGCGTCACTACCGTAGGTTTTACCTCCGGTTGCATCACCGCCGTAAATGGTTCCGCCATCACCAGTATCGCCGCCGTCAGCATCCGCGCTTATGCCTTCTTCCGCATGAGCCTTGCCCCCGTGAGCGTTGCCGGATTGGTTGAATTCTCCAGTGTTGGAGACAGTCGGTGACTTCAGGGTGTCATTGTCATAGAGACTCGCTACCTGGCTATTGATCGACGACATGTCATTGCCTTCGCCCTCGAGATCGATCTTGAGGTGCATGTCATCACCGGGATCATAGTTCACGTCTTTGCCGGCTGTTATTACATCGCCAACAGAAGCGTAGTCTCCTAGATCCAGGTCGACCTGATCGTCGTCGCGCGGAATCCACTCACCACCACCAAAGTCGATATTGATCGCATTCGAGTTGGAATTGTCGTTGCTGTCGTCACCTCCATTGGTGTTCTGCTGCTGTTGTTTCTGTGTCTGATCTTGACCTTGATCCTGCCCCTGCTTTTGGTTGTCTGCGTTATCGACCTTGTTGTCGACGTCGGTTTTTTGGGACTGTTCCTGATCCTGGGCGTCAGAAGTGTCAACAGATTGGTCTTGTTTTTGTTGTTGAGCGTTCACGTCCGCCTCTACAAATGCTTTATCCACTTGGATGTCTGTATCGAATGATGCATCGAGGTTTTCGACGACGACTTCATCGACTGTCGTGTTGTTTGAATTGGCTGCATTCCGTTTCATAGCAAGTAATCCATTTTCCTTGCGCCGGCCCGCCAGTCATGTAAAAGGCAGAAATGGGCGCGTTTTAAACAGATGAATCGAGTTATCTCGATCCGGCAAAAAATTTGCTTCTCCTTAAATTTTTTCATCACCTCCTTTGCAACCAAAGAACTTGCGAGCATTCGAGAAAATTTGCAGGCATTACTTTTAGGGTATTTTCATAAATTAGACCCCTTATAGTTGCGGAAAAAACCGACTCTGGCCAGCCAATAATATGATTTATTTCATCTAGTGATTTGATATTATTATTTTTTATTTTGGGGCCAATATTATTTCGGCCTCACGATTTGAAAACGTGGAAGAATTTCTCAAAAAATTATCACAAAGATTATAAAGGAATGTGGTGAAACGATTATTCTTGGGTGAGAGGTATTAATCCAAAGTTCTATCCACCTCGCGCTTTGTCAACTCTCTGTTGATAATCATAAAAATTTCCGCTAAACTTTGAGGAGAATTCTTGGATGCACACATCTATTTGGTTAATTGATTGATTTTAAGAGATATTTCTGGGTATTGATCTGTGAATGATTTGGGGGGGCGTGATGAGTCTGCTTGATTTCAATGGAACAGCCGGGTTATCTACTCGCTCGCCAACTGAAGTTGATGTATTGTTTTTGGGGAAAGAACTCTTTTTTTCGAGCCAAACTTTGATGAATGTTCACGCCGAGTTTGGAGTGTTCGCATACAGATGCGAAACTCTCCGGCAAGCTCAGTCGGTATTTGAGAACAAAATGCCAACACTTCGCATGCTTGTCGTAGATCAACAGTTGGGCGAACATCTTCTGAACTATCCACAACCATATCTGGATGTGTCCGGGTCAGGATGTTTGGCTTTGGCTTACCGAAAAGAAGCCGCCGCCGAAGCGTTCTTTTTGCAATGGGACTGCCTAAAGCATGGTGAAATCGGGTTCTTGCCGATGAATGTAACACCCGATGTATGGCGGTCTGTGTTAAGGTTACTACTGCATTACGAGCTTTTTATTCCTGCATTTCTGGCAAAGCTCGTCCAAAAAGATAAACCTCCCGTTCGGACATCAGGCACCTTTGGGCAATTTTGTGCAAATGGTCAACAACCAGTTTGCGAAGGGTTGTACACTCGTTTGACGCGCAGAGAAAAAGAGGTTCTGCAACTAGTTTCTCATGGTCAAAGCAACAAGCAGGTGGCTTCTAACCTCGGAATAACAGAACACACCGTCAAACTTCACATGCATCATATTGTCAAAAAAATTGGTGTCAGTAACAGAACTGCTGCAGCCAACTTCTTTTTTGAGATGGTACCGGCTGAAAACCGACCAAAAGTCAGTGGCTGATAATCCCAAAATACGTTTTGATCGCCTAATCTTGCTAGTTGGGCGACTAAATTATATTTGGACAAACACCGAAAGCTTGCTGATCCATCTGATTGCGGGACTGTGCAAGACAGATAAAGAAATAGCCGTTATTATTTTTTTAACCCTGAATACCACTCGCGCACGTATCGATTTGGTTGAACGCCTTTCGAAAATGGATGGTAGTGACGAAAAAGCCCGAAGCTTGATACTCAAGCAAACGCAGCGCCTGACAAAACTCTCTGCAATCCGAAACAAATACAACCATTGCATATACTCTTTTGATCCTGACAGTGGAAATCCTCGAACAATACTGATGCGAATTGCAGATCGGAAAACAGATATCAAGCTTGGTCGCGCTGATATTGTAGATGATCTGGCGATCTCCCAGATTGAGGACGCTGTTGAAAAACTCACAAACGCAAACCAAGATTTGTGGCGGCTGATCAGGCAACTGAAGTATCCAATTTAGTTTTCCATAGGTCCTCGGCGTGGCGCAGTCGAGCGGCAAACCTCCTAGTTGCCTATCGCCTCCTAGGTGCCTATCGTCGGCAATAAATACGGAGCCTGGCTTGCTCTTACAGTGAACACTCAGGCGCCGGTGACGTCGTCGTCACTGGACCGGTTTCCTTACATCGCTTGTTACCACAGGCGTCTAGTGATTTCAGAAAACAAACCCAAGTTTTTAGTTGAGGAGCCTGACGCGCTAATATAGGTTCAGCCGAGCTTAGCATTAAGCTGTTGGAAAAAAGAGATAAAGCAAATGAAGTGCTTACTGCACATTGGAATGCACAAGACCGGTTCGACAGCGATTCAATCGGCATTGGAAGGCTATGACGACGGGCACACATTTTATGCGCAGCTAGGATACCTGAACCACAGCATTCCAATCCGGACTGCCTTTTCTGACCATGATAACCTTACAAAATTTTCATACCAGTATGGCTTATCCCAAGAAAGCGCACCGACTCTTCGAGAACAAGTTCACATAGAATTGGAACAACAACTGGCTCGAAGCGACCGGCAGCGAATAATTATTTCGGGTGAAGACATTTCTCTGATGACATCGAAAGAGAAAGTTGACTTCTTGTCGTGGCTGACCCAACGATGCCAGTCTATCTCGGTGTTAATGTACGCGAGAGACCCTTTGTCTTTTGCGGCCAGTGCTTTTCAACAGACGGTGATGGGAGGCAATAGTGCAGAAGTCCCCTCAGCGGTTGATCCGCTGTACCGCGGAAGGGTGATGCCGTTCATAAATTTCCTTGGCCGTTCTAATGTTGAATTATACGACTACAACAGGAATGCACTGCGCGAGGGAGACGTCGTATTCGATTTATGCGAACGTTGGGGATTGGATTTCAAGCGAACAAAAACTCAATCGCCAAACTCATCATTGAGCGCCGACGCGTTGAAAATATTGCATGCGTTCAATCGATCAAATCCGATTTTTCGTGGTGATCCAGTCATGGACTCCGCCTATAAAAGACTGCAGGGTATCATTCGAAATGAGTTGAGGGAGGGAGAAGCCATAGACAAACGTGCTTTTGTATCTGTTGCGATTTATAATGATTGCGATTGGTTGGCGAGAGAATTTGGAATTCAATTTAATAGATTACGCAACACTTGCCCCGAAGTTAACCTAACATCTTGGATGAATGAAATATCTCAATGTTCTCTAAATCGGCTTGAAAAAGTACTCGTCTCAAATGGTATAAGAATTGAAACAACGCGGAGACCCGAAATATTAGCGAACAGGTTGTACTATCTACTTCTAGGGATGGAATATGCCAAGAGCCTTCCGAAACCGCAGCAAGCCACGGTGCTGCGAAGAGTTCGCAACGTCGTCAGGAGATTGATTGGGCGCTGACCTGAGCCTCAAGTTTCCTTGGCGTTGTTGCGTAACTCGCGTTTGAGGAGTGAAGACCCTTACCCCGCCGACGTCAACCACGCGTTTGATTTCGGCGGTTCATGAGGGCGATGCGGATGCGGATTTCGTATCGACCCGGCGGAATCTGCTCAGGTTAAGCTACTAATTTGAGCGCCTCGTTTGGCGTCCACATGGCAAGGGCCTGGTGCGGGCGTTTGTGATTGTAGAACTGGATCCAGTCGCCGACAGAACGGGGCGCATGAGCCAGGCTTTCGAAGCGCTGGCGATGGACACATTGCTCTTTCAAGGATCGGATCAGCCGCTCCATCATGCCGTTCTGCTGAGGACAATGGGGCGTGATGAACTCCTGGCGCAGGCCGTAACTTTTGACCAGGGCCGTGTACTTCCGAGATGTGAAGACGAGGCCGTTGTCGCTGCGAAGCAGAAATGGCTCGTCGACTTTGCCCAATGTGCCGAAGCGCGCAATCAAGGCGTGTTCCAAAGCTGAAGCCGCCGTCGTCGCCTTGCCGGATCGCGACAGATGCCATCCCAAAAGTTCGCGGGTATGACAGCCCATCACCAGGGCTAGCGTGCACCAGCCATCCTTGCCTGCCCAGACACGCGCCAGATCGGTCGACCATCGTTCGTTTGGTTTCTCTGCGACGGACGGCAAGGCCTCAATCCGCGGCCGGGCGCCGGTCGGCCGTTTGCGCACTTGCCAGCCTTTGATCTGAAAGACCCGTTGCACTGTGTTCTTGTTGAACCCAGAAGGTGCGCGACCGTGCGATAGCCAAACGACGGGTTCTCCTCGATCATGGACTTGATCGGCGCAATGAACCGATCGTCCAGCTTCGGCGCGGCCTTCATCGGCTGGTAGTAGACCGTGCGGCGCGGAACTCCGAACCAGGTGCAAAGCCTGGAGATCGGCACGGCGTCACCATCAGCGAGAAGGCCCTCATGAAGCGCCCGGAGCTCCAGCATGGCTTCGCCGTAAGCTTCCTGAAGGTCTTTGAGCTGCTTTCCATATTCCTGTCGAACGTCGAGCGGATTGGTCTTCAGGGCGTTCTCCATGCCCTTCTTGGCATCATCAACCCAACTCTCGATCTCTGATGGTGCCAGGTCGTAAGTCCGGCTCGCCTCGGCCACCGTCGTCTTGCCCTGAATGATCTCAACGACCAGCGCTGATTTGCGCCTAGCCGTCCATCGTTTCACTGCCTCTGTCATCGTATCGCTCATTGCTAGGTCCTTTCTTATAGCATGAGCAGGATTTCACTGGCTCGATACAGATGGCCGTAGCTCTGCGGCAGCCTCCCAAAGGCTGCCTCCGCCACACGGACCGTGGCAGCCAAAACTGCGCCCACAATTATCAGAAGCTCTTGCGTCAGCACGGCTTCCAAGTATCGATGAGCGGCAAAGGCAGCTGCTATGACAACTCCGCCTTCGAGACGTTCTTCAAGACGATCAAGGCGGAAATATTCTGGCGAAGATCGTTGCAAACGTGCAGAGACGTCGAACTGGCCATCTTCCAATACATCAACGGCTTCAACAATCCGCGACGGCAGCACGAAATCGGGACAGGTCCAGACTGAACACCCGGCCAGCGATCGAGACCTTGTCAGTTTGTAGCATCAACAGGTAGAACAATCATGGCCGCGATTGGTTGTTTCGAATTCTGCCGATACAACGCCACTGGTTTGTAGACTGTCGGAGCAATGGTCCCGTGATCCTAATCCGCTTGTTATTGGCGTTGGTGCTTGTATCGGTGAATGCTGTTGCGGCATTTGCGGAAAAAAGGGTTGCCTTGGTAATCGGTAACTCCGCTTATCAGGCGGTCAGCCCGTTGGACAATCCGATCAATGACGCATCAGATCTGGCAATTGCGCTAGAAGGGCTGGGATTTGAAGTATATCTTGGTACGGATTTGCAACAGACCGAGATGACGGCGATGGCTGACGCTTTTGGATCTGCTGCTGCGGATTCTGATGTCTCGTTGTTCTTCTACGCGGGTCATGGTTTTCAGGTCGAAGGGCAAAACTATTTGCTTCCTGTAGATGCCAAAATCTCATCGGCTCAAGATGTCGTCACACAGACTGTACCGATCAGCGAGTTCATCGCGCGTATGGAGAAATCGAAAGGTGTTCGACTGATTTTTTTGGATGCCTGCCGAGACAACCCGTTTGAAGACTCCGGTTTGAATGTGGGCGGTGACGGACTGGCGCGGGTCGGCAGTTCGGCTGATTTTCTTTTCGCGTATGCCACCCAACCAGACAATGTTGCCTACGACGGAACCGGAAGGAACAGCTTTTTTACGGAAGCTATGCTCAGCCATATTTATACGCCGGGACAGGATATTTCGGATATGATGATTTCGGTGCGCAGGGATGTTCTTGCAGCGACCGGAGGGCGGCAGATTCCTTGGGATAATTCCTCAATGACGCGGCAGTTCCGCTTTGACAACAGTCCGGCAACTGTTTCCGAAGAAACCCTGCTGTGGCAAGTGGCGGCAAGTGCGCAAGACCCAACGCTCATGCAGCTATATATGGATCGCTACCCCCAGGGATCTCACACTGGCGAGGTCGCGGCCTTTCTGGATCAGTTTGAACAGATTGGAGCGCGAACCCGTGCCGTCGCGGTAGAGGATGAGGACGCTCAGGCCGAACGTTTGTGGAAGCTCGCACAACGCAGCCGGATGCGCCCTTTACTGGAGTTCTATATTGAGCAATATCCGGATGGTTCTCATTCAACCCAAGCCAAGCGATTGCTTCAGTCGATTCCACGACCCGAGGATTCAAGCCCTGGTGGAATCTGTGAAAGGCTGGCAACCCATCCTCGCGACCGAACGGCCAGTATCCCTGGTGTTCCGTTTGACCATCTGAAACAAAACGCCATGACGGCCATTCAGGCATGCAGCGCGGCGACCGTGCAATCACCAGATTTGCCCCACTACGTCGCTTTGCTGGCCCGAGCAACAATTGCGAGTGGTGATGTGGACAGGGCTGTGACTCTGTATAAGCAGGCTGCTGAGCGGGGTGACTTGCGCGCTATGGTATCGTTGGCGCAGCTCTATGAAAGCGGAACCGGAGTGTCTCGGAATACAGACCAGGCACTGGCGTTGTATGAACGCGCTGTCGAAGGCGGCAGTTTTGATGCGATGATCAATCTGGCTGTGATACTGTTCCAAGGTCAAATTGTTGCCAAAGACGAACAGAGAGCGATATCCTTGCTCAAGCGCGCTGCTGATGGCGGTTCCCCCAAGGCAACTTTCAATTTGGGGGTATTGGCGCAGGATGGCATAGCTGGAATACCATCGCAGGCTCTTGGCTATTTTCAGAAAGCGGCACGCGAGGGCGAATACCAGGGTTTCCTGGCCGCTGCTATTCTGTTGGACGAAGGCCGGGGTGTGCCACGGGATGCGACGCAAGCCGCTCGTACCTTGTTGCGTGGAGCCGCGGAAGATGACGGAGCAATCATCAAACAACTGACCCAAGTATCCGACCAGTGGAAACGACAGACGATCATGGAAGTACAAAGGCTGCTGCAGGAAGCGGGGCTGTACACCAGTGTGATCGACGGTCTGCCTGGACCGAACTTTACTTCGGCATTGCAGAGCTGGCGCAGTGGCGGTTTTAACCCGCTGGTCCTAGCGGAGAATTAAGCGGTTACGTAATTTTGAGACACGGGTTTGGTCAAATCCGACCGAGCTGCCAATTTGCGTGAATCCCACTCAAGGCGCTGAGCGCGGATGCGTCGTAGCGTCCGTTGAACCCGACCTAACGCTTGCCGCTAGCGGGGGCTAAGTGTCCACCATCGATAGTGGACACTAAGGGGCACTCTATGAGCGGGCGGAAGAAGCGGTTTTGGG
>NZ_JBXWQW010000085.1:0-10153 GCF_059612585.1 Ruegeria sp. YKSF57
TGTCGAAATCTGGCTCGCCCACAGAAAAATCGATCAGATCGGCCCCGGCTTGCCGCAGCTCATAGGCTTTGTTGAAAACGCCAATAATGGGCGATGGGGGAAGGGCATCGACGAGGCTTGACAGCATCAGGACGCCTCCGCCAGATCGGCCAGCGTCAGGTTGGGGCCGAGGCTGTCCGGTCCCACCAGAATGTGGATAACGGCGGCCTTGCCCAAGGCCCGCGCACGTTCCAGTGCAGGCGCAAATTCAGCGGTGGTTTCCACCCGCTCGCCATGAGCGCCATAGCCCTGCGCCACGACGGCGAAATCGGGGTTGGTCAGCGATGTGCCCGACACACGGCCCGGGTGCTTGCGTTCCTGATTGGTGCGGATCGTGCCGTATGAGCCATTGTCGACGATGATGAAAATAGGATCGAGGCCGTACTGTACCGCCGTCGCCAGCTCCTGCCCGTTCATCAGGAAATCACCATCACCTGCGATGTAAACGGCTGGTGCATAGGGTCGCGCCACCTTGGCCGCCACCGCTGCCGGAACCCCCATGCCCATTGCGCCCGAAATCGGCGCAAGAGCGCCCAGAAACTGACGGTAGTTGAAGTGGATATTGGGCCAGTCTGCGGCGTTGCCCGCGCCTGTGGTCATGGTGGTCTCATCGGGCAGCGTAGTGTTGAGCACGCGCATCACCTCGGCCATATCGACCGGGCCGCGCTGTGCTGGCAGTGACCGCATCGCCTCATAATCCGCACGCGCCTGCGCGGGAGAGTGCCGCTTGGCCACCGGCAGCAGAGCCAGTGATTTCGCCGCCTCGTTCGGGTCGGCCAGAATGGGCAAATCGGCATGATAAAGCCGCCCCAGATCTTCGGCCCCCGGCAGGATATGAACCAGTTTACAGGCTGGTTGCGGGGCCTTGATCAGGCTGAATTTCAGCGTGGTGCCATCGTTCAGCCGTGCACCCAGTGCAATCACCAGATCGGCGGATTTGGCATATTCATTTGGCATCGGATTGCCGCCAAAGCCCAGGTTGCCGATGAAATTCGGATGGTCATGGGGAAACAGCCCCTGCCTGCGAAACCCAACCGCGACCGGCAAGCCGTGATCCTCGGCAAATCGAAGAGCGGCGGTGTGCCCGTCCTCGGTCCAGCAGGTGCCGCCCAGCAAAAGCAGGGGGCGTTCGGCCTGCGCCAGCAGATCAGCCACCTGCTCCATATCCGCAGGGGAAGGTGACGGAGGGGTCAGCTTGATTGCGGGCAGATCGGGCGTGTCGGTTGGTTCGGCCAGCATATCCTCGGGCAAGGCCAGCGCCACTGGACCGGGCCGCCCGGACAGCGCCGTGCGGAAAGCACGGTTGAGATATTCTGGAATGCGGGCGGGATCGTCGATTTCGGCCACCCATTTGACCATATGACCCAGATAGCGGCGATAATCGACCTCCTGAAACGCTTCTTTGTCACGATGGGCGCGTGGGATCTGCCCGATCAGCAGGATCAGCGGGGTCGAGCCCTGCTGGGCGGTATGCACCCCGATCGAGGCATTGGTCACCCCCGGACCCCGGGTGACAAAACACACACCCGGCTTGCCGGTCGCATCCGAGTAAGCCGCCGCCATGAAGGCCGCGCCGCCCTCTTGCCGGGTGGTGTAGTATTTCAGCGTGTTCGAGCAATCATGCAGCGCATCCAACGCGGCCAGATAGCTTTCGCCGGGCACGCCAAATATGGCTTCGACCCCGTTGACCCGCAGCATATCGATCAGCACCTGTCCGCCTGTCCGCATGGCGATCACTCCTCTCGTTCCGTATTCATTCTTTGCCAACCTTAAGTTTGGCTGGAAATTGAAAATCTCGCACCGGGGCTGAAGCGAATTCACCCCGAAAACCGGTATTGCCCGGTAAAGCAATGGGCCACCGGTCCGGTCATCTCGGCCACCTCGTCAGACCGGATGCGGATTGTGACTTTTCCGGCGGGCATTTGAACCTGAACCTCTGACTGGTCGGTGCGGCCCGATAGCCGCGCCGCCTGCACCGCCGCACAGGCACCCGAGCCGCAGGCTGTGGTCAGAACGCCGGGGCGTTCATAAACTGACAGCCGCATCTGGGATGGGGACAGCATCTGAACCAGACCCACATTAACACTTTCGACAAAAATCGGGTTGGCCATGATGTCCGGGGCCAAGGCTGTCAGATCCACTGCATCCAGATCGTCCGTGAAATACACCACATGAGGATTGCCGATGCTTACGCCCACCGGGTTTTGCAGCGGCCCGTTACCCACGGGCAATGCCATCATGTCTTGCGGTGTACTCAGTGGCATCGCCTGCCAGTCCTGCGTCAATGCCCCCATCTCCACCTGCACCAGATGATCCCCGCGGCGCCTGGCGCGCAGAGGGCCAACCCTGGTGGACAGGGTGATCTCGTCAGCCCCGGCCTCCTCCAGCAGCAACCAGGCCACGCAGCGGGTGGCGTTGCCGCAGGCCTGCACCTCGGTCCCGTCGATGTTGTAGATCCGCAGATCGGCAATCACGTCAGGCCGGTCCGACGGTTCCAGAACCACAAGCTCATCCGCGCCCACACCCACCTTCGGGTCGCAAACCCAGATGATTTCTTCGGGCGTCGGGCCATAGGGCGTGGTTCGGGCGTCCACGATCACAAAGTGATTGCGTAGACCCTGCATCTTTACGAATTCAGGCATGGGCTTAGTGTTGCAGAATCTGGCTCAGGAAGGATTTGGTGCGTTCGCTTTGCGGATTGTCGAAGAAGTTCACGGGATCGTTTTCTTCGATGATCTGACCTTCATCCATAAAGATCACGCGATCAGCGACCGCCTTGGCAAAGCCCATCTCGTGCGTCACGCACACCATGGTCATCCCGTCGCGGGCAAGGCTGACCATGGTGTCCAGAACCTCTGACACCATTTCAGGGTCCAGGGCCGAGGTCGGTTCGTCAAACAGCATCACCTTGGGGTTCATGCACAGCGACCGGGCAATGGCCACACGCTGCTGCTGGCCGCCTGACAGTTGGCCCGGAAATTTGTCAGCCTGTTCGGGAATGCGCACTCGTTCGAGATATTTCATCGCCGTTTCGCGCGCCTCGGCTTCGGGCACACCGCGCACCCACATCGGCGCGGCCATCAGGTTTTGCAAGACCGACAGATGCGGGAACAGGTTGAAGTGCTGGAACACCATGCCAACTTCCATCCGAACCTTGTTGATATCCTTCATCTTCTGGTGCAGCTCGATCCCGTCGACGATGATCTGCCCTTCCTGATGCGCCTCAAGCCAGTTGAGTGTGCGGATCATGGTGGATTTACCCGAACCGGACGGCCCGCAGACGACGATCCTGTCGCCCTTGTTGACAGTAAAATTGATATTCCGCAGCGCGTGGTAGTTGCCATACCATTTGTTGACGCCGCGCATTTTGATGATGGGCTCTGCCATGACGCGGCCTCCTAATGGCTTTTGGTGCGGAAGTGACGCTCGATCCGGCCCTGGATCAGCTCCAGACACATCGACAGCATCCAATAGATCAGTGCAGCGGTGATCAACATCTCCATATGCTGGAACGTTTTGTTACCCAGCGTGCGCGCCAGAAACATCAGTTCCCAAACACCGATGACCGATACCAGCGAGCTGTCCTTCAGCATCGCGATGAACTGGTTGCCGGTGGGCGGGATGATCAGCGGCAGCGATTGTGGCAGGATGATGCGGCGCATGGTCAGGCCAAACTTGAAACCCAGCGAGCGCGACGCTTCCCATTGGCCCTTGGCAATGGATTGAATACCGGCCCGAAAGATCTCGGTCATGTAAGCGCCATAGCAAAGCGTCAGCGCCAGAATCCCCGCCGGGACCGCGTCGATCACATAGCCCAGCTGCGGAAGGCCCAGATAGATCAGATAGACCTGCATCAGCAGCGGCAGGCCCCGCAAGAATGAGGTGTAAAAGCTGGCAATCGCATAGGCAAACCCGTTCGAGGACAACTTTGCAACCGCCCCGATGATGGCCACAATCGAGGCCAGCGTGATCGAGATGGCCGAGACGTACAGTGTGGTGAACACACCCTGACTGACCATGAACCAGACTTTTGAACGGATGAACTCAAAGTTCAGATCAAAGCCGTAGAAAAAGGCCAGAAACAGGGCCAGCAATTGCAACCAGACCACGATCACCTGCAGGCGGAAATTGAGAAACCCGATTATAACAATGTTCAACACGAGCAGAATGCCCAGCACGAGGCCCGTGGCGAATCTTCCGTACAGCCCGGATTCTCCGGGCTCTCCAATCACCGGGCGCATCATCTCGCCAAAAACTGATCCGCTCGTGTCGATCAGGAAAAAGAATGCAACTGCAGCCGCCAGCATTACGGCAATTATCTTGGGTTTGTGGACAAGCGGATCGCTCACCACTGTATCTGCGTATAGCATTGGCCCGCCTTTACTGTCGGTCGGCCAGTTTGGGACAGGCCGACCGATTTCTGTTTTTATTTGGTGGAGGTGTAGTCGACCCCATACCACTTTTCGCTCAACGCGGTCAGGGTACCATCCGATTGCATCTCAGCGACAATAGAGGCCAGCTTGTCGTTCAGATCCTGATCGCCCTTGTCGATGGCAATGGCCAGCGGTTCGTAGAATACCGGATCGCCCAATATCTTAAGCGGATAGTTGTTTTTGATTCCCTCAAGCAACGAAGGAAGCGATCCGACCATGCCATCAAGGCGAGTGCCGTCACCAAGCCGCAGATCGTCCATGACAGCAGTCGAATCCTTGTAGGACCGCAATTCACCCGGAGTGATCTGGTATTCGAAGCTTGGAACACCTTCTGCATCAATTGTCAGGTCGTGCTGAAGATAAAGTTCGAAAACGCTTGATGTTGTTGCACCCATCGTTTTGTCATTCAGGTCCGCCAGCGATCCGGCAGAGCTGTCTTGGTGCACAGCAACCGCCGCCGGAGTGTAGTAGTAGACAGCCGGAAAACTCAACACTTCCGAGCGCGCGCTTGTCGGGGTCATCGATCCAACAGAGACGTCCCAGCGACCGTTCCAGTTGCCGGCAGTAATGATGTCCCAGGCGGGGGTCACAAACTCGACCTCGACACCAAGGCGCGAGGCGATCTCACGCGCGACGTCAACATCGAACCCATCCATTTCGTTGTTGTCATTCAGAAAGCTCTGAGGGGCCCAGTTCGCGTCGGTCGCGACCATGATCTTGTTGTCGGACATGATGCGATCGAGCGCTTCTCCGGCAATACCTGTTCCTGCACTGACACTGAACGCGGCAACTGTCGCGGCGATGGTGAATACTCGTCTCGTTATTGTCATTTTGATCTTCCCTGGCTGGAAACGCATTGGGAAAATCTGCACGGAATTTCGTTTTTGCCTTAAGGAAATCTATTTGGCGTGTGTGAAATTTTTTCACCAACCGGTTGTCGACCGCCGCCCGTCTCTGCTGCGCCAATGAGATCCGGCGACGCGCAAAACGTGAGATCCTCCAGCAGCCGTTTCAACTATGCCTATTGGTCAGAAACAAACACAAGCATCCAACAGTGTGAAAGTTTGTCTTGCCTTACCCAGGTTTCGTTCTTTTGAATGAAAGATCTGTTTGCCATCTATTAATTCACACCCAAAGTTGCTGCGTGATTTACGATTGGCCGATATCGTCACAGAACAGCATCACGGAATTTCATGCCTCTGCAGAATGTACTTTGCTGCGAGTGCGTGCAGCGAGAAAATCGAACTCAAAGGTTGGGTCTCTCCAGGAACCTTCGCCGCGATCTGCAGCAAGGGCAGGTCTGGGGTGGATCGACTTTCGCTGCGCGAGGTGTGAACTGGTAAGACGCGGGACAAAGTGGGCTTTCGCTGCTTTCGCGCCAATGGCTGCTTTTGCAACAAAGCCGACACGCTGCTACTTGGCTGAGACACTATCGACATCCAACAACGGCAACTTGTGCCAATTTGTGATCACAGCGGACGAATGTACAGCCGAAGGCGGCTAGTATATGACGCGCCCTTCAACGCAAGCATCCCTCGTACCGCCCAAATAGCAACGAGCGTTAGGCGGTCGCCAACAGATTTGATGATGCACAAGTTTTGCACTCACCGCCGGCTATGCTAGGTTTGTCCCGATCAATGAATGGGTCGGATCCATGCGAGGCACCAGCGCAGAGAACTGGCAGGACGATTTTGATAGCCTTGCAGCTCAGGACGCAGTGGGTGGGCTAGGAACTGATGACCTCGAAGCGCTCGCCACAGCGGCCTACATGACCGGTCGCGAAGACGACTACCTGTCGATAATGGCTCGCATTTTTGAAGCCCGAGAGGCGGCGCAGGAGGACGAAGCCGCGGCTCGGACGGCATTCTGGATTGGACTAGCTTTTATGTTTCGCGGCGAATATGGCCGTGGAGGAGGCTGGGTTGCACGCGCCGCAGATCTGGCCAAGCATCTGCCGCCCGACAGCGCTGTGCACGGCTATGTGCTCACACCATCGGCTGAAGGCGCACTGGATCGCGGCGCCCCAGCTGACGCGCAAGAACTGGCCGAGCGCATCCTGGCAAACGCAGAGGGATGCGGTGACGCGGACCTGGAAGCCATCGCGAGGCACATCGTCGGTCGGGCGAGGTTTGCGCAGGGCGACATCATTGGCGGACTGGCCGATCTCGACCGTACAATGATCGCCGTCACCGAGGGCCGGTGTTCGCCAATCGTGACCGGACTAATCTACTGCAGTGTCATCGATGCTTGTCAGAGCTTTCAGATTTATCAACGCGCCGGGGAATGGACTACTGCGCTGGCGAGCTGGTGTGACGTCCAACCGGGGCTTGTCGCCTTCACCGGTCGATGCATGGTCCATCGGGCCGAAATTCTGGTATTGTCAGGCGACTGGTGGGCTGCCGCGCGCGAAGCCGACGCAGCTTGCGAGCGGCTTGCAGTGGGACCGACCGCGCATCACGCTGGTCCTGCATTTTACCAGCGTGGCGAGGTGCTTCGGCTCACAGGCCGATACGACGAGGCAGGTGAGGCTTACCGTGCCGCTAGCCGCCATGGCTTCGATCCACAACCTGGGCTAGCGCTTTTGCGGCTTGCCGAGTGCAAAGTGCAGTCGGCAGGCTCCGCGATCCGCCGAGCGCTGGTGGTTGCCAAAAGACCGACTGAGCGGATGCGGCTCCTGCCGGCAGCCGCCGAGATAGCGCTTGCCGCTGGAGACGCGGCGGCAGCTGAGGAGTATTGCGTCGAACTTGGCGGGCTGGGGCAGACACACGGCTCGGATGTGGCGAAGGCTGTTGGAGCAGAAGCAAACGCCACAGTCGCGTTGGCTCGAGGCCAGGCTGAGAAGGCGTTGCGCGAATGCTCGCAGGCCCTCGTGGTGTGGCGCCAGTTGGCTGCCCCGCATCGGCTTGCACGTATCCGACTGCTGACTGCCCGTGCTTGCGCTGTGCTGGGCGATGCCGAAACCGCCAGAGCAGAGGCTGATGCCGCAATAGAAATCTTTCGCGGTTTGGGTGCCGGACCCGATGTGAGGGCCGCACAAGCTCTGCTGCGTAAGCTCGCTACCGACCCCGAGAGCCCGCTGACCACGCGGCAAGCCGAAGTGCTGCGCCTTGTCGCCCGAGGTCAGACAAACCGTGAGATCGCCGGTGAACTGGGGCTCTCGGAACGCACTGTGGACCGGCATGTCTCCGACATTCTTACCCGGCTCGAAGCTCCAACCCGCGCCGCCGCGAGCGCCTGGGCGGTCTTGAACGGACTTACCTCACAGATCGGCTCTGAGTAGTTCTACCCAGTCGAATTTTTCAGGCACCTCGGTAACCTCACCGAAGCGGACTTCGCATTGCGCGTCTACCCTTGAGTCATCGCAAACGAACGGAGCAAGGCACGGAGGCCACTTTGACAAGTATGACCCACAAGCCCGGCACCTCTGGAGCCTTTGCCAGACATACCACCCACCGAACCAAGACCGGAATAGGAGTTCACGATGACAAGACTGACGACAGCACTGACCGCAATCACCTTGGCGTCCCTGACGGCCGGCAACGCAATCGCTTCCGAAGAGGAAGTCGTGACCATGCTGCTAAGCCAGGCTCTCGTGGGCATGGAGGACACGGAAGTTAACATTTTGAAGCTCGATGTTCCGGCCGGATACCAGACACCACGCCACATTCATCCCGGTCACCTTTTCATCCTCGTGCTCGACGGAAACGTGGAACTCGTTGTCGAGGGTCAGCCGACTGTGCAGCTCATCACAGGTGAGGCGGCCTACGAGATTCCCAATCTGCCAATGATCGGCCGCAACCTCAGTACGACGGAACCAGCGCAGCTGTTGATATTCGCGATCGGCGATGCGGGTGCTCCGATCGAGATCCCCGCAAACGATTGAAGCTCAGTGGACAAAAGGAGGACAATATGACCCTGCAGACAGCCGAAATCGAAACCGCCATCCTCGATATCCACAGCTTCTTCACCGACTGGGTGGGAGGGCGTTGCCCGGGAGACTCCGAAACCTTCCAGAAGAACGCCCTCGACAAGATTGCCGATGATTTCGTCGCAATCTTCCCGGCCGGCCGCATGTTTGGTAAGAAGGACTTCGAAGGCTACATGGGGTCGATCTACGGATCGAACCCAGACTTCCGGATCAAGATTCGCGACATTCGGATGCAGCATCTGAGCGCGGAAATCGCTGTCGTCAATTACGAGGAATGGCAACGTGATGCAAAGGACTCTGAACGCCCCAACAATGCGCGCGTGACGACCATGGTTCTCGGAACCAAGCCGGACGGCGACGGCCTGCACGTGCTGCAGGTGCACGAGACGTGGTTGCCCGACGAGGTTCAAGTGAGCGGCGACTACAGCTTTTGAGATTAAGCCACATGACCCGCCCCGGCTTTCCCGGAGCGGGTCACTCAGACTGGCGGAAAGCTTGTCATCCTGATTTCTAAATACCGCCGTTGCTGACATTCGCTCACGCCGCAGCATTCGTGAAATTGGGCTCGTTGCTGCCTTCGGATGCTACGCAGCAAACACCTGTCAGAGATCCTTTTCACCGTCGCACACGGCCCAAAGCCGACCTCCAGCAGCTGATCGTGATGCTGCGATCGCAGCCCGCTTTGCGGTCATTCGCTGCAAGTGCGAAACCGGCATTAAGGGGAACTGGTGCTTTGCGGGACAGACCGGACTTTTGCTGATGCAGCTATCGCTTTTGCGCCAATCGCTCGCACCTGCAGCGGTGTCTATTGGAAAAGCCGGAAATCTACACCAGACCAGTCGTTCAATCACATCATGCGCAGCTATTCGATACTTCGCAATTCTCGCACCAGAACTCTGGGCTTTGAGCAAGACGTCGTGTGGATCAAGGTCGTGTATTTTATGCTTGCGGGAAAGAGTGCTGTGATACGCGCTTGTTCTTAGAGATATCGCAGTCTGCTTCAAACTTCCAAAGCCACAAGAAAGGTTGCAATAGATTGAATTGCAGCATCCATGTCGTCGCTCGCGGCGAATTCTTCTGGTTTGTGGCTAACCCCGTCTTCGCAGCGGACAAACAGCATCGCGATTGGACAGAGGTCTGCCATGGCCGATGCGTCATGTGTGGCCCCGGACGGCAGGCGCGGCGCGGTTGGGCAGATTGCGCCGGTAGCAGTCGACAGGGCGTCAATCAGATCGCGATTACATGGTACGGCGGGTTGTTCATAGGTACGTTCCATCGAAAACCCTACGCGACGCCCGCCCGAGATGTTATCGCCCAGGGATCGTGCCAATCTTGCGAAATCGTCGCGGACGGTGTCGTTCAGCGCCCGAATCTCCAAGGTCAATTCAACCGCGCGTGGGATCGCGTTCACTACGTTAGGATGCAAGGACAATGCGCCAATGGTCGCCCGCAGATCGGTGGCCTGTTTCGCCGCGTCATGGATGGCTGAAATGAAATCCGAGGCGGCCACCAGAGCATCACGGCGGCCGTCCATGGGAACTGTACCGGCATGACCCGTATCGCCAGTGAATGTGACAGTGTTCCGCTCGATGCCACAGATGCCCGTGACAACCCCAAGCGCGCTATCCTTTGCCTCCAGCACCGGTCCTTGTTCGATATGGACCTCCAGATAGCCCAATGTCTTGGCGTGGTCCCGTGCCAGTGACGCGACGCAGTCCGGATCACCCCCAAAGCGGGCAAGCGCGGCCCGAAG